>NZ_JBTNDR010000002.1:0-268931 GCF_054510895.1 Arthrobacter sp. HLT1-20
AGTACCCCCCCTCCCCGTTCGGCCCGGGTTTCACTCCATTTTTAAGTTGGCCCCACATCCGCCGGCAACCGTGCGCAGGCGCAAAGACTTATTGCCCGATTTCGGTCCGCACCGCAAACAACTCCGGGAAGAACGTCAGTTCCAGCGCGCGCTGCAGGAAGCCGACGCCGGAGGAACCGCCCGTGCCGTGCTTCATGCCGATGGTGCGCATCACGGTTTTCATGTGCCGGAAGCGCCACAGCTGGAAGTTGTCCTCCAGGTCAACGAGCTCCTCGCAGGCCTCGTACAGGTCCCAATGCTCATCCGGGGCTTCGTAGACAATCTTGAACAGCTGCACCAGTTCGGCGTTGAAGACATGTGCCTTGGTGACGTCGCGGTCAAGGATTTCGGCGGGGACGGCAAAGCCGCGCCGTGCCAGCAGGCGCAGGAATTCGTCGTAAACGCTGGAGCTTTCCAGCAGCTCCGCGAGCAGGTTCTGGGCTGCGGGATCCCCGGCGAACACCTTGAGCATGCCAGCGTTTTTGTTGCCCAGCAGAAACTCCACGGCACGGTACTGGTAAGACTGGAACCCGGAGGAGGCGCCCAGATCGCCACGGAACTGTGCGTATTCGCTCGGCGTCAGCGTGGCCAGCACGCTCCACTGCTCCGTCAGGGAGCGCTGGATGTGCTTGATCCGGGCCACGCCCTTCATGGCCGCCCGCAAATTGTCCTCGGCGAGGTACACGCGGACCGCGCGCAGCTCGTGCAGCACCAGTTTCAGCCACAACTCTGAGGTCTGGTGCTGGATGATGAACAGCATCTCATCATGGTGTTCGGGCGTGCTGACGGGCTGCTGGGCGCTGAGCAGCGTATCCAGGGCCAGGTAGCTGCCGTAGCTCATCTTGTCGCTGAAGTCCGTCTCAATGCCGGATTCGATCTTGCGGGTGTTCTTGGGCATGCCTGTTCCTTTTCCCTCAGGTGTTCACCACCAACCCTACGCCCGGCCCAGCAGCCCCAGCGCAAGCTCCCGGCAGACGGCGTACGACGCCGAGCCGACGTCGATCAGGTCCATGTGGCCCCCCGGCACCCTGACGAGCCGCGCGTCTGCGCCCGCCGCCACCGCAGCGGCAACGTAACTTTCGCTCTGGGAGGCGGGGACGTCGGCGTCGTGCACGGCATGGACGGCAAGAACCGGCACGGGCAGGGGAATCGCGGCGAGCGGATCCGCCAGCGCAACGTTCGGCCCCAGCAGCGCCGTCACGGCATTGTTGCTGAGCCCCAGCGCCTGCGCCTGGCCCAGGTTCAGCAGCCCCGATTGACTCACGACGCCGGTCACCGCCACGGCGGGCTGCGCACCCACCGCTCCGGCCGGGAAGGTGGACCGGCCCGCGGCCCAGACGCCCAGCTGCCCGCCGGCGGAATGGCCCAAGGCCACCACGGAGCCAAGGTCCAGGCCGTGCTGGGCGGCCACGATGGCCAGGGCGTCAATGCCCGCGGCAATGTCCCAGAACGTGGTGGGCCAGCCGCCGCCGTTGCCCATCCGCCGGTACTCCAGGTTCCACGCGGCCACCCCGTGCCGGGCCAGATCGGCCGCCAGCGGCGCACCCAGATCGGCCGAGTAGGCGCTGCGCCAGTACCCGCCGTGGATCACCACCACCACCCCTGCCACTCGCGGTCCGGCCGGGAGGTATAGCTCCGCCCATTGCGCCGGATCGGGCCCGTAGGCATGGCGTTGCACGGTGATGTCGCTCATAGTGGAAGCCTACAGTCCTGCCCGCAAGGCATCCGTCCGGGCCCCAGTTTCCGCGGATTTTCCACCAGTCCCGCTCAAACGGTTATGGACCGTCCAGTACAAAATTTTCCGCAGTGGGGAATCATCGGCACGACCCGCGGGTTTGCACCTACATAAGCCAAGGTATTCCCACGACGACAAGGACTAACACCATGAGTTCAACCATGAAGGCCATGACCTACGCACAATACGGCGGCACCGAGGTTCTGGAACAAACCGAACGCCCCACCCCCAAAGTTGCTCCCGGCGCGGTGCTGATTCGCGTCAAGGCGGCAGGGGTCAACCCCGTTGACTGGAAGATCATGTCCGGCGGGCTGGACCCGTACATGGACCTCAACTTCCCCGTCACCCCGGGCTGGGACGTGGCCGGCGTGGTGGAGGCCGTGGGCTTTGACACCCCCGAATTCACGGTGGGCGACGAGGTTTACTCCTACGGGCGCCGCGACACCGTCCAGGGCGGCAGCTTCGCCGAGCTGATCGCGCTGCCGGCAGCCATTGTGGCGCACAAGCCCAAGTCCCTGTCTTGGGAACAGGCGGCCGCCCTGCCGCTGACGGGCATGACAGCCCAGCGCACACTGGATGCCTTGGGCGTGGCAGCGGGCCAAACCCTGTTGATCCACAACGGTTCCGGCAGCGTTGGCCGCACGGCCATCCAACTGGCAGCACTGGCTGGCGCACGCGTCATCGCCACGGGCTCGGCCAGGAACCACAGCCGCCTGCGCGAACTCGGCGCCGAGCCCGTGGAATACGGTGCGGGATTGGTGGAGCGCGTGCGCGCACTGGCCCCCGCAGGGGTGGACGCCGTGGCTGACTTTGCCGGCGGCGTCCTTGAAGACACCTTGGCCCTGCTCAAGGACGGCGGCCGGCACGCATCCATCGCGGACTGGACTGTGCTTGGCCACGGCGGGCAGTACATTTGGGTGCGCCCGGAGGCTGCGGAACTGGAGCGCCTGAGCATGCTGGTTGAGGACGGCAGCCTCAGCGTGGACGTTGCGCAGACGTTCCCCCTGGAGGAAGCTGCCGCGGCGTTCGCGGCCAGCATGTCGGGCCACGGCGCGGGCAAGATTGTGCTCACGCCCTTCACCGCCTAACCCCTTTCCGCCGAACCGCCTTCCGACGCTATCGCAGCAATGGTCAGAAATTTGCGGACGCTATCGCAGTCAGTGCGATAGCGTCCGCAAAAATCCAGCCATTGCCGCGATAGCGTGTGTTGGGGTGGGCAGCGCGGCATCGGCATTGGCGCTACCTTTAAGGGAACCCTCCCGCGAACCCCAAGGAATGCAGTGGCCAAGAAGCCCAAGAGCACCAAGAAGTCCCGATTCGGCAACCCCGCGAAGGCGGCTGCCGACGCGGCCACCCGCGCCGCTGAACGACCGTCGGCCGATGCCCGTTTGGAACGGGCCATGCTGGCCCTGTCGCCGGGCTTTGTCGCCTGGCTGGAATCCCAGGGCCGCCCGAACAAGTCGATCGACATGAGCCTGCTGATCCTGGACGACTTCTTCGACATGTACCGCATTGTGGAGCCGCACATGGACCCCACGGCACTGGTGCCCGCAGCGGTCCAGGAGGTCATGGATGTGACGGCCGACGCCAACCCCGTGGGCGTCATGGGCATGCGCAGCGGCGTGCGCGACTATGTGAACTACCTGGAGTCGATGCGGCTCTGGACCGGCGCACCGGAGGACCTGATTGTTGTCCGGGACGTGTGCCACCAGACTGGCGGTCCCGGCGCGGACTTCGAAAGCGCCGAAGCGGGCCCGGCGGACTGGGAGTTCGCCGATGTCTTCATCCCGGAGCTCAGCCGGGAGGAAATGGTTGAAACGGCCACGACTTCCCCGCTATGGAAGAACACGCAGGCCCTGCTTGCCTGGCTGGGTGAGGGCCGCGAGTTGACCGCCGACGGCGTCATGGACGCGCACCCGGACGCCCTCGCAGCCCTGGCACACCACGGGATGGGCAAGCTCGCAGCCAACGCCACCACGCCCGAGGACGAGCTCGCCGCCCGGTTGGACCTGTATTGGGAACTGTTGAACGTGGTGGGTCTGGTCTCCGTGGCGGACAACTACCTCCGCCCCACCCCGGCCGCGTTGGCCCTTGGCGGCGAGGACGACATGCTCCTGGCCATGCGTGACCTCATGGGCCAATTCATCTACATCATGACCCTGGAAGGTTCCGAGGAAGGCAGCTACGAGGAGTGGCACCTGGACATGGCCGACTGGCTGACGCAGGCCGCTTCCGAGTCCCCGCCCGAGGCCGCGTTGCTCATCCAGGCGCTGGCGGAGCCGGACGCCGCGGACCCGGATGTGCTGGCGATCGCCCAAAACATTGCCCAGTGGGCGCAGGAGGGGCTGGTCACCGTGGGCGAGTTCGTTCAGGTGCCGCCGGCCTGGCGCCCCGATGTTTTCGACATGCTCAAGGACGATTTCCCCATCAAGGCCACAGGCCCCGGCGCTGCGGACCAGATCCAGCCGGGCACCGACTGATTTTCCCTTAAAGTACGACGGCGGCAGGCATCTTCCACACGGAAGGCGCCTGCCGCCGAAAGAACTTTCGAAAGAAGTCAGTGCCCCACCAGCGTGGCCAACTGGTCAAGGGTGTTCTCGTAGCGCTCCTGAACAATCCGGGTGTGCAGCCAGGTATCCACATGGCGCACGCCATCGAGGGACCGCAGCTGGGCCACAATTTGGTTGTAGTCGTGCTGGGAGTCCGCGGCGATGGTTGCCACCATGGAATACCTGCCAATGGTCCGGGCCACAAATTCAACTCCGTCAATGGTGGCCAGCAGGCGCACCACCTCCGGCGACGCATCACCCACCAGTGAGATGCCGCAGCCAAAAACTATTGACCCGGATGTCCCGTTGCGCCGCGCTATGGCCCCAATTTGCATGACGTTGGCGTCAATGAGCCGCAGCGCGCGCGTCCTGCAGGTACTCATGGAAACACCCACGGCCTCCCCAATCTCGGCAAAGCCCATCCGCCCATCCTGCTGCAGGATCCGCAGGATGTCGATGTCCGTCTGGTCCAGGGACAGGCGTTCCAGCACAGGCTCCTCACCGAGGAAAAGGCTGCGGATGACCCGTTCGTAGAGCAGGACGTTGACGCCGGTGACTGCGGGCAGGGCGCTGACAAAGGCCACCGTTTCATACAACTCACCCATGGTGCCCATGCGGACTTCAACCACTATCTGGTGCGACCCTGTGGTTTCGGAAATGTAGACGGCCGAATCCAGCGAATCAATCCCGAGCAGCGCTGCCTCATTGTTGCCGGACACTTGCACGGCCAGGTGGGCCAGCACTTCCAGGCCAAGAACCCGCGGATGCACGGCAGCAATGACCTTCACCTTGCCCGAGCCCAGCAGGTCATTGACCCGGGCGGCCACCAAGGCGCGGTTGCTGCCCACAGACTTCGCCAGGTCGCTGTAGGAGGCCCTCCCGTCGGCTTGCAGCTGCAGTACAAGCGATCTGTCCAAAGTATCCATTCATTCTTTATATCAGCCATCCCCACCGTGCTGACAAATAATTAACAAGTTTGCCGAAATTCCAACATCTTGCACGCACTTACTGGCAAATCCCCTGCAACTTTGGAGAAGATTTTGAGATATGCCAATAATTTGTTGACTTAACGTGCCTTGTGTCACACACTTGAAGGAGACGCTCCTTGCTATGCACCACCCCACCTGGCCTACCTTTCGGACGTCACGGAGTCCGAGTATGTCCGCCAACAAGCCCAAAACGTGGCCTCGTGGAAGTCCACTGGACGCCCGGACTCGCCCGTCGTCGAACTCCCCTAAACCATTCACCCACCCTCCGATTCCCAGGAGAGAAGTTCTTGCGTAAACTCACAGCCTTTGAAAGCCGCCCGTTTGGGCACCGCCCCACCATCGTCACGGCCGGGCTCATCCACACCATGGACCCCGCAACCCCCACCGCCGAGGCGTTCTTGATGATCGGTCCGGAGATTGTGGCCGTCGGATCCCTGGCGCACTGCCGCAGCGTTGCGGCCGGGCACGGCAGCCAGGACCCGGATGTCCGCGACTTTGCCGGGGCCACCATTGTGCCCGGGTTCATTGACGCCCACGCCCATCCCCTCATGTACGGGCAGATGATGAGCTGGGTGGACTGCGGGCCTGACAAGGCCTCCACGATCGGCGAAATTGTGGCCCTGCTCCAGGAGGCGGCCGCGACAATCCCCAACGGCCTGCCCGTGCGCGGCTACGGTTATGAGCACAGGAACCTCCTCGAGGAACGCCACCCCACACGCTTTGAGCTCGACGCCGTCGCCCGTGACCGTGAGGTGTACCTGATGAACGCCTCCGGACATGGCGGCGTGGTCAACTCCTACACCTTTGAGCTCAACGGCATCACCGCCCAGACCCCCAACCCGGACGGCGGCGAGTTCTTCCGCGACGCCAACGGCGAGCTGACGGGTGAACTCTCCGACGCCGCCTGCAACATCCTCACGGGCGTTGACGGGGTCAAGATTGGCCACCACGGACCCAACTTCCACCTGGCCGACGAGCCTGCCGAGCACCTGCGCCAGCTCGGTGTGGCCCAGGAGAGTTTCCTGGCCGGAGGTGTGACAAGCATTGGCGACGCCCAGGTGTCCCGCCGCGAGTTTGACATGTACCTGCGCCTGGCCGCGGCGGACCAGCTCAAGGTTCGTGTGAGCATGTACCTGCTCTCCCACCTGCTCGACGACGCCCTCGACATGGGCCTGCACAGCCAGTTTGGCAACGCCCACCTGAGCTTCGCCGGCATCAAGTTGTACGCCGACGGCACCTTGGGCGGCTGGACTGCCTACTTCCCCGACGGCTATGTGGGCGATCCCTGCCGCACCGGCCAGCTCTACCACGAGCCGACAGCGTACAAGGAGCTGATCCGCAAGGCCCACGCGGCAGGCTTGCAGACAGCAACGCACGCCCAGTCACCCACGGCCATCGAAATGGTCATCGATTCCATCGAATCGGCGCTGGCGGAGCATCCCGACGCCGACGCCCGCCACAGGATTGAACACTGCGGGCTGCCCACGCTTGAGCAGATTGGCCGGATGGCCGCGGCCGGGATCTACCCTGTCAACCAGCCGCAGCACTACTACAACTGGGGCGAAGGCGTGCAGCAGGCCATCGGCACCCCCGGCGAACGGTTCAACCCGCTGGGTGAATTCATTGCCGGCGGGGTCCCCGTCACCATCAGTTCAGACGCCCCTGTGGCCGAGCCCCGCCCCTTGGAAGCCATTCAGGCCGCCGTGACCCGGGTGACCCGCAACGGCCACAAATTGGGTGCCAACAACCTGTGCATCACAGCGGCCGAGGCGCTGGCCGCCCACACCATCAATGCCGCCAAGGCGTTGGGGCGTGAGGATGATCTGGGTTCGCTCGCCGTGGGCAAGAAGGCGGATTTCGCCGTCCTGGCCCACGACCCCCTCACCTTCGCCGCCGATCGAATCTCCTCCATTGGCGTCCTGGCCACCTGGATCGACGGGACCTGCCAGTACACTGCCGATCAGGCTGCTGCCAGCAACCCGGCCCAACAGGTGCCGGCCCACCCCGCTTCCGCCCTTCACACAGTGAATTCCTGACAGGAGAACCCCATGCAGACCCAAGCAACAGAGCTCACCACCGCCGTTGAGAGCATGCCCATCACCGACAACGCCGGTTACTCCATCCTGAAGACGCTGCGCAACTATGGCGTTGACACCATCTTTGGGATTCCAGGCACCCACAACCTTGAGTTTTACCGCCACCTAGCCCCCCTGGGCATGCGTCCGGTCACCACCCGCCACGAGCAGGGCGCGGGCTACGGTGCCGACGGCTGGGCCCAGCAAACAGGTTTGCCCGGTGTTGTCATCACCACTTCCGGCCCCGGCCTGTTGAATGCCCTCTCGGCTGCCGGCACCGCCTACTGCGAGTCACGGCCCCTGATCATCCTCTCTCCCGGTGTCCCCGAGGGCGAGGAGTTTGCCGACATTGGTTCGCTGCATGAAACCAAGGATTCCACGGCGGCTGCCGGAGCCATTGTGGAGTGGAGCCGCCGCGTCCACTCGGCCACCGACGCCGTTGCCGCTATTCACGACGCCTTTGAAATGTTCCGCTATGGCCGCCCGCGCCCCGTGCACATTGAAGTGCCGCTGAACATCTTGGAAAGCGCCTCCGATTGCGACGCTGAGTTGCTTGCGGCCCGGCCGTTGCGCGCCGGCCAGGGCGCCGAGGCGGAAGCCCTAACCACGGCGGCAAAGCTCCTGCGCGAGTCGGCCAGCCCCGTCATTTTGGCAGGCGGCGGCTCCATCCGCGCCGGCGCCCACCTGGCTGCCTTGGCACAGCTGCTGCAGGCACCCGTGGTGACAACTCTCAACGGCAAGGGCAGCTTGCCCGAGTCGCACCCGCTATCCTTGGGCTCGGACATCCGGCTCCCAGCCGCGCAGGACCTGTGCGACGACGCCGACGTCCTGTTGATCATTGGTTCCAAGGTGGGCGAGTCCGAAATGTGGGGTGGCAAGCTGGCCCCTCGCGGCACGGTGATCCGCCTGGACATCCTGGGCTCGCAGGCCAACAAGAACGTCAGCTCGGATGTGGCCCTGATTGGCGATTCGGCCGTGATTGTTGAGCAGCTGATTGCAGAAATTGGTAGCCAGGACCGCCCCGTGGCGGATGTAGCCGCAGTGCGCGCAGCGTTGCGCACCCAGGCCCGGGCCCTGTCCCCGGAGTTGAGCCGCATCGCCGAGGAGGCTGCCTCGGTGGTGCCCGCCAACACCATTGTGGGCGGGGACTCCTCGCAGATCACCTACTTGGGGACGGCGTCGTTCATCCCGCAGGACCACCCACACTCCTTCCTGTACACCCCGGCCTATGCAACGCTGGGGTACGGCCTGCCGGCGTCGATCGGGGCAAAAATTGCCGCCCCGGACCGCCCCGTGGTCTGTATTCTGGGCGACGGCGCGCTCATGTTCGCCGTGCAGGAGCTGATCACGGCCGTGGAGCAGCGCCTGGACCTGGTGGTGGTGTGCGTTGACAATGGCGGCTACGCGGAGATCCGCTCCAACGAGGCCGACCGCGGCATCCCAGCCGTGGGCGTGGACCTGGTCCAGCCCGACTGGGCGGCACTCGCCACAGCCTTCGGCGGCACCGGCCACCGCATCACCGATGCTGCCAGCTTTGCCCCCACCTTGCAGCGGGCAGTCCAGGCCCGCGGCCTGCAGCTACTGCACGTGCCCGTGGAACTGTTCAGCGCCGTCGCACCCTTCACTCCGGAAGGGAACTAGGAAGCCGCCATGACCCTTTCTTCAACGGAACTCGACGCCGGCCCAGCCCTGAACGCCGAGGCCAAGGCCACCGCGCAGGCGTGGATCGATGACAACATGGACAGGCTCTCCGTGTGGCACAAGCACATTTGGGACCTGGCCGAGCCTGCCTGGCGCGAATACAAGTCAGCCCAGTGGTATGTGGAACTGCTGCACGCCGAAGGATTCGCCGTGGAGGCCGGCAGTGCCAACATGCCCACAGCCTTCAGCGCGGAATGGTCCTTGGGCAGCGGCGGCCCCGTGCTGCTCAGCTACGCAGAATACGACGCCGTGCCCGGCAACTGCCAGACCGCCGGCACCGAACCGGCACCCCGTGGCGGTCTGAGCCCCTACGCCCCCGGGCACACCGACCCGCACTCCGCCCTGGGCATCTCCACCCTGGCCGGGTTGCTGGGCACCAAGCACGCCATGGAGGTGCACGGCATTGCCGGCACCTTGAAGTACACGGGCGAGCCCGCCGAGAAGGTGCAGGGCTCCAAAGTAGTCCATGGCCTGCGCGGCTACTACGACGGCGTTGACGCCATTGTCAGCTTCCACCCCTTCTACATGCTGCCGCTGTGCAACACGGCCCGCTGGGACACCCAGTGCGGCAGCTACTACAGCAAGGTGTACACGTTCGTGTGCGACGAGCCGGAGACTTGGCAGCTGTCCGCCAACCCGAACTCACCCATCCCGGCGTCGCACTCGGCCGCGCGGGCTCCGGGCGCCAATGTTGCCTTGATGTCCATGTACACGTCCTCGCGGATCATGCAGGATGCCATGCTGCCCAGCTTTGGCGGCTGGTCTCTCTCCGATGCCATCTTCACCCAGGGCCAGGCAACGGCGGACAACCTGCCGGCCCGCATTGCGCAGATCCAGTATTCCTGGCGCTGCCCCACCCTGGACATGGCCGAGCACGTGCTCACGGTGCTTGACCGCAACGCCGAGCACGCGGCCGCCATGGCGCACTGCCGGCTGGAAACCACCTGGGTGGCCCGCAACCGGCCCGGCCGCACCAACCATGCGCTGGCCCAGGCGCTCTATGACAATCTGGAGCGGGTGGGTGCCCCGCAATATGGTGCCGACGCCATTGCCGCCGCCCAGCAGATCCAGAAAACCCTGGGCCTTGAGCCCATGGACAAGCCGTTCCTGGACGAGTGTGAATCTTTGATCACCCCGCAGGATGCCGAGGCTGCGCTGCGTGAACACTTGGCCCCGTGGCAAAAGAACTGGACCAGTGATGACTATGTGGAGATGACCCACTACGCCCCCACAGTCCGCTTCTACGTGTCCCGGCCGGCGCTGAAGCCCGCTCCCGGACAGGGCGCCTACCCGGGCTGGGTCATGAACGCCCTGGGCGGGATCGCGGCAACCATTGACCCCACCATCGAAGTGGCAGGCAAAACCATTGCCGGCACCTTTGTTGACCTGTTGACCCGCCCCGAGCTGGTGGCGGCGGCCAAGGGCGAATTCGACCGCCGTACGGCCGAAGATCCCATGCCGGCGCTCCTGCCCGTTGACTTCATGCCACCCACGGAATTCGCCTGGCCCGACTATTCGCTGGCCCCCGGCGGCGAGCGAGTCTGGTACCCCAAGGTTGCCGGGCCGTAGTCTTTTGCAGCCTCGTGCCTAGCCTGTGGCGTGGGATGGTTCAACGCTTGTCCATGGGGCATGCTTTGAAGCATCCCGCGCCACAGCCGTTTAGCAGCCCCACCACCATCTTCAAAGAAGAGGACGCCCCCGTGCCCCAAGCATCAGTTCCCAGCAACAGCTCTTCCCTGCGCTACCGGGTCACCAACCCGGCCACCGGCGCCGTCGTCGAAGAGTTCCCCACCGCCACGGACGCCCAGATCCAGGCGGCCCTGGCCCTGTCCGAGCAGGCGTTCAACACCTGGCGTCAGGTCCCCATGGCCGAGCGTGCCGCCGTCGTATCCCGCATTGCAGAGCTGTTCCTGGAGCGCAAGGAGGAGCTGGCCGCCATCATCACCGAGGAGATGGGCAAGCGGCTCGCGGAGTCCGTGGGCGAGGCCGAGTACTGCGCCGAAATTTTCAACTACTACGCGCAGGAGGGCCCTGGGCTGGCTGCGGACCAGCCCATCAAGGCCATCGGCGGCGCGCGGGCGCTCATCCAAAAACGCCCCATTGGCCCGCTGCTGGGGATCATGCCCTGGAACTACCCGTACTACCAGGTGGCCAGGTTTGCGGCCCCCAACCTGGTGCTAGGCAACACCATCATTCTCAAGCACGCAGAGAACTGCCCGCGTTCGGCACAGGCCATCGAGGCGCTCATGCTCGACGCCGGCCTGCCCGCGGGCGCCTACATCAACCTTTTCGCCTCCCACGCGCAGATCGAGACCATCATCTCCGATCCCCGCGTCCAGGGCGTTTCCCTGACCGGTTCCGAGCGGGCGGGGGCAGCCGTGGCCCAAATCGCCGGGCGCAACCTGAAAAAGGTGGTGCTGGAGCTGGGCGGCTCCGACCCCTACATTGTCCTGGCCAGCGACGATGTAAAAGCCTCCGCGCAGGCCGCCTTTGCCACCCGGATGGAGAACGCCGGGCAGGCCTGCAACTCCAATAAGCGAATCATTGTCATGGCTGATATTCACGACGAGTTTGTGCAGGAACTGGCGACCCAGGCTGCCGCCCTGACGCCGGGGAACCCTGTGGAGGGCGACGCCGAAACGTACGTTCCGCTGTCATCCGAGGCTGCCGTGGAGGGCCTGCTGGCCCAGATCAACGATGCTTTAGGGAAGGGTGCAACCCTGCATTCCGGCGGTGTGCGGGCGGATACGCCGGGCTACTACCTGGCCCCCACTGTGCTCAGCGGTGTCACCCCCGCGATGCGCGCGTTCAGCGAGGAGCTCTTTGGCCCCGTGGTAGTTGTTTACAAGGTCTCCAGCGACGCCGAGGCCGTGGCCCTGGCCAACAATTCCGACTACGGCCTGGGCGGTGCGGTATTCAGCCCCGACAGTGAGCGCGCATTGGCTGTGGCACATCAAATCAACTCCGGCATGGTGGCTGTCAACGCGCCCTCCGGCGAGGGTGCCGGCATGCCCTTTGGTGGTGTGAAGCGCTCGGGCTTTGGGCGGGAGTTGGGGCCGCTGGGCATGGAGGAATTCGTCAACAAGCAGCTCCTGTTCGTGGCCCAACCCTGAGACCCTCTCGCAGCAATGGTTGGTTTTTCCCGACGCTATCGCAATGGTGGGCGGCGGGCTAGGCCGGGGTCATGAGCCGGAGACGTTGTTGGGGATCGCTGGCCAGATCCACGCAGGTCCAGGCCATGGCCAGTGCCCCGTCCCAGACGACGCGGTCCCCCTGCACCGAGGCTGCAACATCAGCAAAGGAGCTGTCGTGGATACCCGGGCAGCCCTCCCCCAAGCTGATCATGGGGTGGATGGTGGGATAGGCGTGCGAAACATTCGCCATGTCGGTGGAGCCGCCGCGCCTTCCGGCAGGTTTGAGCGGCCGGCCCAGACGCGCCGAATTTGCGCCAAACAACCCGGCCATGGCGGTGTCGGTGCGCAGCTCCGCGTAAATGGGGCCGTGCTGGACCATCTCCAGCCGGGCTCCCGTTGCCAGCGCACCAGCTTCCATGCAACGCGTCAGAACAGCTGTGGCCCGAGCCAGTGATTCAACATCGTGGGCACGGACCATCCACTCGCCCGCGGCATGATCGGGGATGACGTTGGGCGCGGTGCCGGCGGAGTCAATGTAGCCGTGAATTTGCTGGCCGGGTTCCAACTGCTGCCGCGCCAAGCCCACCGCTGTCATAGCAACCGTCATGGCGTCCAGCGCATTGATGCCCTCCCACGGGCTCGCCGATGCATGGGCTCCCCTGCCAAAATACTGGATCTGATAGCCGGCACAGGCATAGGGGAGCATTTCCAGTTCATCAACATCCCCGGGATGGATCATCATGGCCGCGTGCGTGCCTGCAAAATCCCCCTGCTCCAGCATGAGGACTTTGCCACCGCCATTTTCCTCCGCCGGAGTGCCCAGGAGCCGCACTGTCAGACCTAGGACATCCGCCACAGGTGCCAAGGCAATGAACGCCCCCAAGGCCGCCGCGGCAATGACATTGTGACCGCAGGCGTGTCCCAAGCCGGGAAGGGCATCGTATTCGGCACAAATGGTGAGCACCAGTGGCCCGTTTCCCACCTCCGCCCGCAACGCAGTGGGCAGCGAACCAAGACCTGCCTGCACCCGTGAGCCCGGCACCGCAGCAAGCTCCTGCGCCAACCACTGAACGGCTTGGAATTCCTCGAAGCCCAGTTCCGGGTTCTCATGGAGATTGTGACTGAAAGCCAACACCCGGGGCAGATTCTCCCGCAGTGTTTGTTCGGCCAGGGCTTTGTGGTCAGGGGCGTTCTGCAAGGTCAAGGGCATACTTTCCGTAGGTTTTGGCGGGCCTGCTCCATTGCAGCCGTGCTACAGCACTTTGGCTAGGAAAGACTTGGTGCGCTCATGCTGGGGGTTTCCCAGCACCTCGTGGGGATCGCCTTGTTCAACAATGACACCGTTGTCCATGAAGACCACAACGTCGCCCATTTCGCGTGCAAACCCCATCTCGTGGGTAACAACTATCATCGTCATGCCGTCCCGTGCCAGTTGCTTCATCACGTCCAGCACCTCACCCACCAGTTCGGGGTCCAAGGCGGACGTGGGTTCGTCAAAGAGCATGACTTCGGGTTTCATGGACAACGCCCTGGCAATGGCCACCCGTTGTTGCTGCCCGCCGGAGAGCTGCGAGGGGTAGTTATCCATCCGGTCGGCGAGGCCAACTTTCTTCAACAATTCCTCGGCGTGCGCCTGCGCATCCTTTTTGCTCATCTTGAGCAGTTTGATGGGCCCAAACATCACGTTTTCCTTGGCCGTCATGTGGCCAAAGAGGTTGAATGACTGGAACACCATCCCAATCTTGGAGCGGCGCCTGTTGATCTCCAGCTGTGACGCCTCCCTGAGCCTGTCGCCGTGCACGTCGTAGCCGATCATGCGCCCGCCCACGGTGATGGCCCCGGATGTTGTCATCTCCAGATGGTTGACGCACCGCAGCAGGGTCGACTTCCCGGACCCGGAAGGACCAATCAGGCACACCACCTGCTGCTCTTCAACCGTCAGGTTGATGCCTTTGAGGACTTCCACCGGGCCAAAGCTCTTATGGACGTTGAGAAATTGCACTGTGGACATTATCTTTGGGCCTTTCCAAGCAGGAGGGCGTTGCCTTTGGAGTACTTCTTTTCCAGCCGGGACTGGCCAAGGGTCAAAATGGTGGTCAGCAGGATGTACCAAAGGCTGGCGACGATGAGCAGCGGGATCTGCTTGAGATTCTGGGCGTAAATCTGTTGGGTGTTGTACAGCAGGTCGCCCACACCGATAACTATCACCAGCGATGTGGTTTTCAGCATGGAGATGACCTCATTGCCCACGGGCGGGATGATGACCTTCATGGCCTGTGGGATCACCACGAACCTCAGGGTGCTCATATGGCTAAAGCCCATGGCTCGGGATGCCTCCGACTGGCCGGGCGAAACACTGAGCAGGCCGGCCCGCACAATTTCCGCCATGTAGGCGCCCTCGTTCAAGCCAAGCCCGAGGATTGCTGCGGCAAAAAGCGGGATCAGGTCATTGGTGTTCCACTCAACAAAGGTTGGACCCCAGGGGATTCCCAAGCCAATCGTGGGAAAAAGGACTGCAGCGAAGCCCCAAAACAGCAGCTGGACAAGGAGCGGCGTCCCACGGAAGAACCAAATGTAGGCGCCGGAGACGCCGCGCAGCAGCCAGTTGTCCGACATGCGCATGACAGCCACCACCAGCCCCACAACAAAGCCGATCACCATGGCGATGATAGTCAGTTCCAGGGTGACCACCAGGCCGCCCAGGATGCGCTTGTCAAAGAGATACTTGCCCACAGTGGGCCAGCCAAATCCCGGGTTGGTGAACAGGACGTAGACACCGTAAACAATGGCGAACAGCACCACAACAACGGCAACAAGCTGGCCCGGTCGGCGCCGCTTGAGGATCGGCTTGGTGGTCAGGGATAAGAAATCGTGGGAGCGGCCCACCGGGATATCCACTACTGGTTCAGCCATCTAGCTCGCCACCGTCGGGTTGATCTCTGAAGACTCGATCGATGAGGGGGCCAGATTCCAGGCCCCCATGATCTTGCCATATGTGCCATCATCCATGAGTGACTGGATGGCTGCCTGGAAGGCCTTGGCCAGTTGTCCGTCACCCTTGGCCATCGCCACGCCCACCAGGGACGGATCCACCAGGATGGAGTCGATCTGGGCAAACGCCTCCGGCTGGATCTGGGAGTAGTAGGCCGTCAATGCGTTATCGGCCAGCATGGCCTGGGCCCGGTTGGAGGCGATGGCTTGGTTGGCACTGTCCTGCTGCGGGAGCAGGAGGGGCGTGATGGGTTCTTTTCCGGCGTCGATGCAGGCTTTTTCAAAGGCCGGCATCACTGTCAATGCCTGGGTTGTACCGGTTTGTGCCGTCACAGTCTTGCCGCACAAATCAAGCTGCTCGCGGAAGTCCCCCTCGGTGCCCCGCTTGACGATCACTGAGGTGCCACCCTTCATGTAGCTGACCATGTCCACCACGGCAGTCCGGTCCGGCGTGATGGAGAAGGCTGCCCAAGAGGCGTCGAAGCGCTTGGATTGCAGGCCTGCAAGAATTCCGTTGAAATCGCCCTTGCTGATCTCAATTTTGATGCCCATCTTGTTGGCCACAGCTAAAGCCATATCCGGCTCCAGGCCAATGATGTTGCCGTTATTGTCGGTGAAATCGATGGGAGCGTAGGTGGGGTCGGTCACCAGCTTCATGGTTCCAGCGGCCTTGATATTCGCTGGCAGCAACGCCTGCACGGCGGCATCGGCTTGGACAGCCTTGGCCGCGTCCTGACCTCCCCCTCCCAGGACTTGGGCTGTGCCGCCCGATGAGTTGGCCACCGGCTCCGGGGCCTCCGAATTGGTGCAGCCGGAAGCGGTGAAGACCAATGCGGCGCATGAGATGACCAGTACTGTCCTGGTCACGAGGGTGTTCTTATTCATCAGGTCTCCAGGGGGGAAATGTAGAGTTGTGTAAATAATATGTGTAACTTATTATTTATGTGACAGGGAACACTGTCAAGCTTTCAGTTGGACCAACTTACGGTTTACTGAAAACTGATCGGGCAGGCAGTGGCCCGATCGAAGGCACGCCAAGCAGCATCCGCGGGTGGGCATCCAACCGTTGAACTCCAAGGGGGACACCATGAAGCAAGAGTCACGCAAGCGGACTCACGCCGTGACGGATGAGGCCATTGCAGAGCGCCGCGAAACCATCGTGGCCCATGCTGCGGGCATCATCGCCAAGAAGGGCGTGGATCGCTGCACCTTTGGTGCGGTTTCCGAATCCACCAGCTTCAGCGTGGGAATGATCCAGCACTACTTCCGGACCCGCGAGCGCCTGGTCCTTGCCACAGTGGAATACCGGACCAGCGCCTCGGTGCGGGAATGGCAAAACATCCATTCGGCTGGCACGGGCACCTTGGAGCGACTGTACGATCTGCTGACATTCGCCGTCGAGGGTGAAACAAGCTTTGAGCAGGCTTGGGGGTTCTGGATCGAGGTTTATTCGGCTGCGCACAAGGATGAGAACATCCGGGCGCACGTGGCGAAGGCGCTGCTGGCCTGGCGGGGCATCTTTGAAGCGACCCTCGATGAAGCCGTCCAGGAAGGGCTCATCCGCCCCTTCCACGATCCGGAGGTGCTGGCCACGCTCCTGCTTGCGGTGGTTGACGGGCTGGCCATCCAAACACTCAGCGGCATTTACAACCACAGCCCGGCGAAAATGATCGAAACCCTCAGGCGCTTCGCGGCCCATGAATTTGGCATTGACGAACAAGATTTTGTCAGCCACAAACCACACGCCGCGGCAGCCGCGCACTAACCGTTGCCCGACCCACCCACCACTTCCCAAAGGACGTCATGACTGAGATTGCCACCGCATCGTTGCACACCCACCGTTTTGCCGACCGGGCTGATGGCTACCACCCGTCCCCCGTACGTGAAGTTTTTGAAGTCTCCATGCAGCCCAACATGATTTCCCTGGCCGGCGGCAACCCTGACCTGACCGGCCTACCCATTGGGCAGATTGCGGATATGGCGCACACCGTCATTTCCGAGCACGGCCTAGACGCCCTGCAGTACGGTTCGGGCGCCGGCACCCCCGAGCTGCAGGCCCTGATCTGCCAGGTCATGGCCGTGGAAGGCATCACGGCCCAGCCGGAAAACGTCCAGGTGACGTCCGGTTCGCAGATGGGCCTTGAACTCATCACCAAGCTGTTTTGCAATCCCGGGGATGTCATCCTGGCCGAGGGACCCACCTATGTGGGCGCCCTGGGAACCTTCGAAGGATTGCAGGCCGACGTCGTCCAAGTCGCCATGGATGAGAAGGGGCTGGTTCCGGAGCTGCTCCAAACAACCATTGACTCACTCACGGCGGCCGGGAAAACCATCAAGTTTCTGTACACCATCCCCAACTTCAATAACCCGGCCGGAATCACTCTTGCCGTGGAGCGGCGCCAGCGCATTGTGGACATCTGCCGAGCCGCGAATGTGGCCATCGTTGAGGACAACCCCTATGGGCTGCTGAGTTTTGACGGCTCCTACACGGCCGCCCTGCACACCCTGGATCCCGAGAACGTGATTTACCTGGGCTCGTTTTCAAAGATTTTTTCACCGGGGTTGCGTGTGGGCTGGGTTCTTGCCCCCGACGAGGTGCGCCGGCGCCTCCAGCTGGCGGCCGAGGCAACCACGATCTGCCCCTCAGTGCTGAGCCAGATGCTGGTGGAAAGCTACATCACCGGATTCGACTGGCGCCAGCATGTCAGGGAAGCCTGCCTGATCTATGCCAGGCGGTGCGACGCCGTCATGACCGCCCTGGCGGAGTTCATGCCTGCCGGCACCACCTGGACCAGGCCAAGCGGCGGATTCTTCACCTGGATCACCCTGCCTGAGGGAATTTCAACGGATGCCCTGCTTCAGCCGGCCATTGCCTCCGGCGTGGTCTTTGTCCCGGGCAGCGCCTTTTTTGCCCATTCCGCAGGAGAAAACCAACTGCGCGTGGCCTTCTCCTTTGAAACGGAGGAAGCGCTGCGTGAGGGTGTCCGCCGGCTGGGTACGGCCATGAAGACCCTGCGCTAGCCGTTGCTGCGCGAGCGTTGAGCAAAAACCAACCATTGCTGCGAGAGGGTTTGATGCGGGCGCAACGGCGTCACGCTGCTGGCCCGGGGCAGCCAACGGAGCGTGCGGAGAGGTCAGCCGCCAAACGCCTGGCCGGGCCGCTCGTGGTACCCCTCCCGGACATGCGAATAGTCGCGCGCCGTTTTCGCGAGGCCAGCTTCATTGAATGTCAGGACTGTGCAACCGTAAACCGTTGTTGGCTGGCCGTTGATATGGATGACGGCCCAATATTCGACGTACGCTCGGCCCCCGTCCACGGCAGGTTCATCGAACCAGGTTTCAGCGGGCTGGGTCTCTTCGGCGAAGCATTGCTCCAGGTACTTGCGTAGGCCGTTGCGCCCCCGCAATGGCCTGAACATGGAAGCCCAGTGGTCACCGTCTTCGGCTTGCAGTTCCGCAATGGCTTCGACGTCTTTGATTGGCCAGGCCGCGGCCCACGTCCGTGCCCACCGTTGCGCCGCTTCGATGGTTTGCATGCAGGTCTCCTTTGACATCGCTGGTCAGCCGCCGGCCGCGACGAGCTCAATTTCGAAGCCGTCGGAGTTCACCAGATACGCGGCATAGTGGTCCGGACCGCCTGCGTGGGGAAACTTCTCCGCAAAGAGGGGCTGCCAGCCGTTGGCCTGGCCGTCAGCCATCAGGGCGTCGACCCGTTGCCTGCTTCCGGCATGAAATGCCAGGTGATTCAAACCCGGCGCCGTTCGTTGATGTTCGTTGCTGCTCAGCGCTGGCGATTCCTCGACGACGATGTAGGTGGCACCGCGCCGCCAACTGGTCCCCTGGTCCCAGTCTTGATCCGTGACGTATCCCAAACTGCCTAGGATCCAGCCCCATTCTGCCTTGGCGCGTTGAAGGCTTGGCACCCACAGCTCTACATGGTGCAGGGCACCCATTGAATCGTCGTCCACTTCATCAGTCTCACACACCGGGGCTCGCCGCAGTGGGAGCGGATTCGCAGGGACGGTCCGTGGCCTACATCCCTGACACGGTGTAGCTCCTTTTGGTGCCGGCCGTGGCATGACCCCAACCCGGTCACACATCCGGGATTGACGTGGCCCGCGAGCAATCCCAATGCCGCAGTCAGTCTACTGACCTGGGCTCCGGAGGCGGACGAGCGGGACCGGATTGACTACGTTTTCCACCTTCCCGACGCTCGTTTGAAGCTGAAGGACGCATCCGTCGTTGGACCGCGGGAAACTATTGTGCGGAACCGGCGGGTCCTTGAGTCCGGAAAAGACCCGTTCGTGCTGGCCGTCGCGCAGTGGCCAACGGACCACAAGGGTGTTCTGGCGAGCTACACAGTACGCGGATAGGTCTTTCCCTGTGTACCTGTAACCAGCTGGTTGCTGGTGCACAGACCCGTGCCGCCCGCGGCTCGGCTCTTCCTCGCTGCATGAATCCGCCGTAGGTTCGCACGTGGGCTGCGTAGGTAAAACAAACGCTGGGAGGCTGTGCTCATGTCACGGATCATTCGCTTCGACCACGTCGGTGTCACCGTTCAAGATCTGGAGAAGGTAGCGGCGTTCTTCGTCGGACTCGGGCTCGACATCGAGGGCCGGACCTTCGTGGAGGGCGAGTTCATCGACACCGTCATAGCGATCCCTGATTCGCGCACGGAGATCCTCATGTTGCGAACGCCCGACGGCGGCACGGCAGTGGAGCTGTCCCGCTTCGTCCGGCCTGACCCCGTGGAGGGCTCGGCCGCCGCCATGGCCAACGAGCTCGGGCTGCGCAGTTTGTCCTTCGAGGTCGATGATCTCCAAGGACACGTCGATCGCATGGCCGCTGAGGGCTACGGGCTGGTCGGCGGCATCGGCCAGTACGAGGACGTTTGGCGCATGGCGTACGTGCGCGGCCCGGAGGGGATCATTGTGGCTTTGGCGCAGCGGCTCGGCTGACCGCGTCGTGGCGGCAACGCACGGCTTCTTCCGGGCAGTCAGCCGAACCCGACCATACAGGCACTGCGGGTTTGCGTTGGCGGAGGCCCCAGCGGCGCACCTTTCGTTCCGGAAAAAACGGCGCCGGCTATGACTTTGAACCTCACCCCCATGCGCCGTAAGGGGGTCCCTGATGAAACCCCTTTTGGTCGCAGACTCCCTCGTGACGTCGGGACATGATGATATATGAAAGGAGAGCAAGAAGAACCATCGCGGGAGCACGGTCGAACCATCCCCGGTACTCAGCGGACATCAAGTCCAGCGCCGCAGTAACGATAAACCTTGGAAGGGATACCACCATGGAGTACGCACACCTTGGCCGCACCGGCTTGGACGTGAGCAGGATCGCCCTGGGCTGTATGAGCTATGGAAACCCGGGTGCCGGGCTGCACCAATGGACCCTAAACGAGGACGCTTCCCAGCCGTTCTTCCGCCAAGCCGTTGAACTCGGCGTGACGTTCTGGGACACCGCGAACGTCTACCAGCGCGGCAGCAGCGAGGAGTTCGTTGGGCGCGCCATCAATCGCTATTCTCGCCGGGAGGACACCGTCCTCGCCACGAAGGTCAGCGGCAAAATGCACGACGGCCCCGGCGGACACGGGCTCTCCCGTAGGGCGATCCTTGAGCAGGCGGATGCCTCCCTGCACCGCCTGGGCACCGACTACATCGACGTCTACTACATCCACCGTTTCGACCCGATGTGCCGGTCGAGGAGACGATGGAGACCCTGCACGACGTCGTCACGGCGGGCAAGATCCGCCACCTAGGTGCCTCGTCCATGTTCGCGGGGCAGTTCGCGAAACTGCAGGCTGCGGCTGCTGTTGGTGGCTGGACTCCGTTTTCCGCAATGGAGGATCAGTACAATCTGCTCAAGCGCGAGGAAGAAAGGGAAATGATTCCGATGTGCGCCGATATGGGTGTCGGCCTGACCCCGTACTCCCCGCTCGGGAAGGGCAGGCTGACCCGGCCATGGGGTGCGCAGACCAACCGTGCGGACTCGGATGCCGTAGCCAGAACCTTCGACTCGCCCGTCGATGAACCCATCGTCAATGCAGTGCGAGACGTTGCCGACGCCCGTGGCCTTCCCAAGGCCCAGGTTGCCTTGGCCTGGGTGCTCCACAACCCCGTCGTGGCCTCGTCCATCGTCGGCGCCACCAAACCCCACCACCTGGTCGATGCAGTTGCCGCGCTCAACGTGAAGCTCACCGAAGACGAGGTCACACTGTTGGAGCAACGGGATGTGCCACAGGTCCCCTATTGGTACTAGCCTGATCCGCTACCCGGTCGCATCCAGGCCACACCGAATTGGCCAACCCTCACTATCGGCAGCTGTTTGAAGCGCTAAAGGAACCCGCGAAAGACCGCCAACCGAGGTTTACAGTCACTGGCGCCACGCTGGGGCGTGCGCGCCGAAACTAGGTGCCATACCTCTATTAGATGATGGCCGCCCTGGCCCGAAGCGGGGCGTCGGCGAAGCGAATGTGCCCCATGCCGACGCATTCGCGTGCCAGTTCGATCGTGTCGAAAAGCGTCTTCTCGTCGGGGCACCACGGCGATTTCGCCACGAGGCTTCCATTGTCGGTGACCACCTTAAACCGAAAACCACGTTGTTCATCCGCGAAGACGATGAAATTTCCCGACATATTGCCTGCCGCTCCTCTGCTGGTCGGGTTAGTTCTCACGCAACCCATGTGTCCCGCGCCACTAAGGCGCTCCTTACGAGTTTGCGCCACGGCCCAAGGTACTACCAAGTAACCGACGCAGGCCCGCCATGCCGCGCGGGGTGCCGCACGGGCCGGATTCCTGGCAGCCCGGACGACCCCGAGGACCGCTCCATTCATGGGTGCCTGGAGCCACGGCAACCCCCGGACAGTGGCCATCGGGTCCGCCGGCTACAGGTCCTGGCAATACGCTCAGAACCGTGCGGCCGGGCGCGGCGGATGACTCGGGTGGCCGCAGCGTCGCGACCACCCCTGAACGGACGAGGCAGCATGAACCACAAACTCCGGGTATTGGTTCGCGTCGGCTTCGACCGGAGTTGCGCCCGCTTCGAGAACCGGGGCAGGTGCCCGCCGGCGGTGTCCAGGCCCTCTGCACCATTGCTAGGCGTGCCAACCCCCTTGTGCCCGGCACTACTCTCGGGCTTAATCTGACGCGCCCCATGAGACAGTCACCCGACACCCATAGCGTAGGTGCGATTGTTCAACTCGACGATCTGCTGCTTCTCCTCGGCCGTGAGGTCCGGGGCCGCCAATCGGTCCTGAAGTACTGCAGACTTCCCCGCTATGGAGCGAACCACGTCCAATGTCGGCATCGCTCGCGAGTTGCCTTTTCATTTCTGCATATTGGCCTCGGAGCTCCGCTCTTCGGCAAAAGTAGCCTTGCGACCGTAAGTATTCAAGTGGCTTGCACGAGGCGTTGCTGAAAGCCATCGAGTATGAGGTCGAGGCCCACATCGAACTCGTCGGCAAATGAGTACGTTCCGTCGCTCATGAGCTCGCCGAGCATCCGCACGAGATACGGGTACTCCTCTGGACTCGGCGCGACATCCTCGGCGAATGTCCTCTCCGCCCCGTCGGCGGGGGTGAAAGGAAGGGTGGACTCCGTGAGGGCGAACCCGTACACGTAGGCATCGATCGCCGAGAACATGTGTGTGGCGAGAGCGGCCGAGAAACCGGAATTCAAGAGACATCCGTAGACTCGATCGAAGTTCCGGAGCAGCGGTGTGCCGGGCCGAGGCCGCGCCTCAATCATGCCGAGCGCCCACGAATGCCGCACGAGCACCGTTCGCGCCGACTGTGCCCGGCCGACCATCGCCGGTCGCCAGGGGGTATCGACTTCGGGAGCGCTGATCTGCTCGAATGCCCAGTCTGCGAGTGAGTCCAGCAGCGCGTTCTTGTTCGCGACGTGGTGATAAAGAGACATCGCCTCCACGCCCAGTTCGGCAGCAACGGAGCGCATGCTGACCGCATCGATGCCGCCGCGATCCGCGACCAGCGCGGCCGCCTCCACGATTCGTTCCTTGCTGAGTACCGCTCGTGTATTCATATTCCATTGACTCCTTACGAGTGTAAGACTACTATCATTTTCATCCTTACAGTCGTAAGGATGAAGCAACGGAGCCCATCGTGAAAACTCGTCAACCCGCCACCACCCTGGAAGACCAGCGGATGCCGGTACAAGCCAGGCTCGCGACAGCCTGGACCAGCTTCATGTTCCTGGTCATCTACGTCGACTACTTCGCCCTCTACAAGCCCGGCTTCATCGACGACCTCCGCGTCGGCGTCGTATTCGAGTTCGACACCAGCCCGGCGCTGATGACCGCGTTCCTCGCGCTCATCGCGATCCCGAGCCTGATGGTGGCGCTCTCCATGATGCTTCCCGCCAAAGTGAACCGCGCCACGAACGTCGTCGTGGCATCGCTGTACATCCCCGTTTCGATGTACAACGCGGTAGGTGAGTCCTGGTCCTGGGCCTCCTTCTATGGCCTCTCCATCGGAATCGAGGTGCTGCTCCTGGCCTACATCCTGCGCTCCGCCTGGACCTGGCCCCGCGCCGCGGGGCGAAACCTGGAACGCGTGAATGACCGCGCCGCCTACGCCACGACTATAGAAGGAAGCCCCCGGTGACCGGCGTGATCGAGGTGCACGACCTCACCCAGCGTCACCGCGCGACCCTCGCGGCACAGAACTTCGCCACCAGCGGGAATGTCCGCCTACTTGGCATTAAACCGTACGAGAACGCCAAGGCCTTCTCGCGCATGCGCATCGGGCGTGAGAGCCAGATCGCGACATGTCCCAACAGATGAGGGCCACCCGCCCCATTGCTGAGCAGCAGGGAGAGCGGCAGCGACCGAAGAGCGGATGGCTGGCAATCACCGGCCTCCTGCTGCTCAGCGCACTCCCCGTGCTGGGCGGCGCGCTTCGCCTGAGGGACGTGAGCGCCGAACCCGAAAGTACACTGTTCTTGGCCTCATCGGCGCCGATAGTTGCGCACATCGTGGCGATGAGCGTGTACTGCCTTCTCGGCGCATTCCAGTTCTCTCCGGCATTGCGAACTCGGCGTGGTTGGCACCGTACCGCCGGCCGTGCACTGATTCCCGCTGGATTCATCGCGGCACTGTCAGCCGTCTGGCTCGCTGTCTACTTCGGTGGCCCCCTCGATGAGCTTGCACTTGCGATGGTTCGTCTCGTCTTCGCCGTAGCGATGACCATGTTTCTTGTGTTGGGAGTGATCGCGATCAAGCGTCACGACTTCGCTGCGCACGGTGCATGGATGACGCGGGCCTTCGCCATCGCTGTCTCCGGCGGAACCCAAGCGCTCGTCTTCGCGCTGTGGACGATCATCATCGGTGAGGTCGACGTATTCGGCGAGGCAAGGCTCGTTGCGGCGGGTTTCGTGATCAACAGTGTCGTAGCGGAGTTGCTCCTCCGACGACGGTCCGGCCGGCGGATGCGCGGGGCGCCGTGCCCCCTGTCATTTTCCGAAGACGACTGCACGGAGTGTCTGAAGTCCTCTGCACTTGAGTGCCGCGGCTGCAAGCCGAACGGTCTGCGGGACACTACCCGCGAAGCTCTCCCCAACCGAACCCACTCTCCGCAACGAAATCCTGCAATTCGCTGCGCAAACGGGCCGTGAATCCGCTGGCGCCTTCGGGCGGATAAAGCCAGAACCCATTTGCTCCTCGTACACGAAGACTCGCAGAAGCAAGTCCTCACTGATGATCGTTGCCTGCGTGACCGGCTCGCCCTTCGTCGTCACCACAACCATACTGGTGCGCTCAAGTTCATTCGGAGTCAGAATAGCCTCAAGCGCTGGCCGTGCAGCGAGCAAAACATCTTCCACGATCATCATGTGTCCATGCTCGCAGCCGCCGAGAGCCTGGGCAAGGGAGGTGCCTGTTCAAGGAACCTCCACCGGGATAGCTCGCGTTGCCCGGCACGCGATCCCCCACTGAATCCTGCTCATCGGTCAGCGAAAGGTCGACGGGCATTGGCGGCGCAACGACGCACCGCACCGTGGCTTGAAATCGGAGCCAGGCACAGCAGTGCCGTAGTACATCACGGAAGGTCTGTCGTGGCGGTGCCTGGTTGTCTGCGCCGGGTGGTCAGCTCAGGAGTCCGCGAGGGCGCGCACTGCGCGTTCAATGGCGGGGCGCATGTCAAGCTCGGGGTCGACGGTGAGCCGGTGCAGGAGCAGTCCGTCACCTAGTGCCATGAGTGCCCTCGTCGCAGGCACGGGGTCGGCGATACCGACGGCGATTACGATCCCCTCAGTCCACCGCTCGAACTCGCGTCGCTGCCGCCGCAGCGGCTCGCCAAGCTCAGGGTCGTCGGCGAGTTCGAGGAAAAGGGCGTAGCGTGCGCGGGTGCGCGCGGCGAATGGCCCTGTCTGCAGTTCTGCCATGGCGCACAAGCCCTCGATCAGCTCGTCGACTCCCGAGATCGTAGGCATCGCGGCCGGCTGCAGATCGGCGCGCTCACGCTCGGCGATCCAGTTGACAATGCCGCCAAGTAGCGCCCGGCGGGTACGGAACCAGTTCGAGGTGGTCCCGGGCGGCAGGCCCGCTCGCTCATCAACCCGCGCATGGGTCAACGCGCGCACGCCCTCCGCGCCAAGCAATTCCACGGCCGCCTCAAGTCCGCGCACCCGGGTAGTTGCAGTCATCGACACCCCCTTCGGAAAGGTCTACTATGAACATAGTATCTCCGCCGCACCAAGGAGTCGCCATGTCAACGCCCACCCCGGCCTGGTCGCCACCGCTGCCGGAGGCCCCCGGCTTCGACCATTTCGTTGTCGAGACACCCGGTCTGCACACTCACCTCGCCGTAGTCGGCGAGGGCGAACCGGTCGTGCTGTTGCACGGATTTCCCCAGCACTGGTGGCAGTGGCACGCCATAGCTCCAGTCATAGCCGCAAGCGGCTACCGTGTCTACTGCCCCGACCTGCGCGGGGCCGGCTGGACCGTGTCCGACGACCCGCGCGTCGAACGCGAGACCCGTCTCCAGGACCTGCTCGCCCTCTTCGATGCTCTCCACATCGAGCGAGCCCACCTCGTCTCCCACGACATGGGTGCCATCACCGCGATGCAGTTGACCTACGAGCACCCCGAACGGGTTCGCACGGCAGTGGAACTCTCCGTGCCGCCGGGCTTCATGACGTTTAGCCCGAAGATCGCCTCGGGCTTCCGGCACCTGCCCCAGTTCATCTGGCACCGTCCCGGCACCTCGCTCCGTGGAGTCTTCTCCGAGGCGTACCTCGCCCACCCGATGTCGGAGGCAACCGCCGAAGCCCACCTCGCCCCGATGCGCCGACCCGACATCGATGGCGCGGTCCGTCCACTGAACCGTGGCATGATCCTGCCCGAAGCCATGCGCTTGAGTCGCGGAGTCTACCGCCGCCGGCGGCTCACTGTGCCGACCCTCTTCGTATTCGGCCGCCGCGACCAACCTTGGACGGAGGAGAATATGGGGCGCATCTGCCGCAATCCGGAGCGGTACGCCGATCGAGTCGAGTTCACTTACGTCGACGACGCAGCGCATTTCATCGCCGACGACGCCCCCTCCGCAGTCGCCGACCTCGCGATCGACTGGTTCGAACGAGCAGCTTGACGGGGCGCATCGCCGAACAGCAGGTCCGTTCCGGTCGAGGAACCCTCAGTGGGACGGACTCGTCCTCCGTTCGGAGATGACCGTCGTGTCGTGGACGGACTCATCTACCGGTCCCGGACCACCACGCAGTGGCGCAATGTGCCGCGGCAAGAGCTCGGGTCCTGGCAGATGCACGATTCGCGGCAGCTATTGCTCGACCGCCATCAGGCCCGGACGAATCACCTCATGCCGCTGGCGCTGTTCGATTCCCTACTCGCGGCCTTGGGAGAAGTCCGGGACCATGACGCTGGTTTCGTCGTCACGGTCGACCGCGGAGTAGGCGAGCTGGTTCGGGAAATCGTGCAGTGGATGCCGGCGCTCGGTCCGTGAGTGAGAAGTTGCTTAACCATTAGTTAAGTGATTGACTTAACCGCATGGAAAATCATTTGGAGGATCGGCGTGACCCGGCATCCGTGCGCGGGGCGCTCGAGACGATCAGCACTGACCGCGGCCGGATCGGCGAACGGGTTACCGCCGAAACATGGTGGGGTGCGCCTGCGCAGGGCTTGGGTGTGGCGCTTATGGTCGTGGCTCCCGCGGCCGGGCTGGCTTGGGCGTGGTTGCCCTTTGTCTTCAGCGTGGGGATCTTCGTCGGTGTTGAGGTGCTCTTTCGTAAGCGCAGTGGCCTCGGCATTACCCGACCGGCTGGTCCGCGCGGGCTCTGGTTGTTGGTTGCGCTCTTCTTGATCATCTTCTGCTCGTTTATGATCAGCATGGGACTCGCCCTGTTCGGCCTGACCGGATGGGTGGTTGCCATCGCTGTGGCTGCGGGTGTCGCCACCGCGCTCGTCGTCGTGGCATATGACCGCGCGTATGCTGCCGAGGTGCGCCGTGCGGGCTGACCCCCGTTTTGACGAGGCGATCCACGCGCCGACGCGGCTGCGCCTGTGTGCGATGCTGCGCCCCCTCGCCGACGCGGACTTCGCGGCGATTGCCGCGACGCTGGAGCTCAGTGAGGCAAACCTTTCAAAGACCGTGAGAAACCTCGTCGAAATTGGCTATCTCGTCACGAGCAAACAGGCCTCCCCGCAGCGGACGGACGCGCGCCAGACGACCACAGTCAAACTCACCGCGCAGGGTCGCCGCGCCTTCGATGGGCACCTCGCGGCGCTGCGGGCGATGGCGGGCGATTAAGGCGGGCCTCCCACTGGTGCCTTGATTGACGCCCGAGTCTGAGTGTGTGGCTTCTACTCTGGGTTCTCTTTCTCGTCGTTTGGGTAGCCTCCAGTGGGACAGCGAATCCAGTGGAGCCGTCAGAGGGCAAGCCGTCAATCGCCCGCACTTGGCGGCAGTTCGTCTCGATCAGCTCGCACCGACGAGCTGTCGATTCGGGGATCGTGTACTAGTGGCCGAGAGATGCGTGACTCGGCGGCCACGATCAACGACTCTGGGTGTAGCCGACCACCCCAATCGCATCACGCAGGGCGTTCGCGGTTTCTTCATCCACCTCGCCCATGCAGGAGAGGAGGCCGTGAACGGAAGGCTGATCCTCGGCGAGGAAGGCAGGCAAAGGCGCAGCATCGGTAGGTCACGATGCGTTGCCGGGATGAAATCGCGCGCCTGAGTCGCCCATCCTGACATCACAACTGGGCGGGTGTGTCATGGTCAGAAGGCGTCAGCACAGGCGGCCCCGTTCGTAGGCGGCGCGTTGAGCGGGATGTTTCATGTCAGGACGAGCTTGTTGCGTTCGGAAGCGGCTTGCTTGGTCTGGGTTCCTGCTACATTCGTGGTTACAGCCGGGATCGTTCTATGGGGGGAAATTTAATGTCTGAATCCAATGTACTCATGCCCACCACGCTTGAACTTTTGGTGACGCTGGGGTGGATTGCTTCTGCAATTCTGTTTGTCTGTGCACTCATTAGCCTGGGCCGCCACAGCAAGACACTAACGACTGGCGCGACGTCACTTTGGGCTGCAGTGATCATCGTTTTCCCATTTATTGGAGCAATCGCATGGTTGGATGCTGGCCGTAGGTCAGCTCGGCGACTCAACGCGACTCCGTAGAAGAAAAGTAAAGTCCGAGCCTGCCAGAGGGTATTGCGTCGATCGTTCAGCATGACGAAGCCACGCACAACGCCGTATCTGCAACAGGCACTAACCCCGTCGCAGCATGATCCCATCGAAGAATGCTGTCAGCTGCCGCGTGACCCCCAGCGGCAGCACGTTCGCAACATACTGGTCCGGACGGACCACCACCACGGCACCGCCGCGGCTGATCCCGCTGGCCTCGAAAATGTCGCGGGCAGGATCGGAGGCGTACACCAGCTCGTAGTCGATGAGCCCAAAAGGACCGGTGCGCGGCATGAACGTTGCCGGCACCCGGCGCAGGTCAACGCCTTCAAAGTCCTGCTGGGCAATGAGTTTCACGTCAAACACACTGTCAAGGTCAGCACCCGCAGGCGTGTACCGAAGCAGCGGTGACCCTGGCGAAAAGGACAGCCAACGCGCCCAATCCGCCAGTAAGGACGGCTCCCCCACGGCCGGGGAATCCGCAAAGACGTAGATGCGCCAGCGGCCGTCGGCCCGGTGGTGGTGGCCCAGCTGCACCGGGTTGGCATCGGCCACCCTGAGAACCGGCGCGGATTTGAACCGCTTGCCAATGGGAAACCCCGTGGCCAAGTCTTGGTGCACGGCGTCGCCAATAATCATGGACGGCTGGTACTGGGTCATGAAGCCTGCCGGAAACTCAAACGTCCGCACGTAGAAGTCCTCAAGCTCCGTGGGGTCCTCCATGTCCTCCGGCCGCATGGCCATGAGCGCTGACCACTGGAGGTCAAAGTCGATGAGGTTCTTGGCGATGACCTTCCGCTCAGCCGAATAGGTGGCCAGCAAGCTCGCGGGGCTGCGACCCGCCAAAACGTGCGCAATCTTCCACGCCAGGTTGAAGCCGTCCTGCATGGAAACATTCATGCCCTGGCCAGCCTTGGCGCTGTGCGTGTGGCAGGCGTCGCCCGTGATGAAGACCCGCGGCAGGCGGGTGTTGAGCTGGTCCAGTGGGACGTCGTCGAACCTGTCAGTGAGGCGGTGGCCCACCTCGTAAACACTGTTCCAGGCAACGCTCTTCACCTCCAGCGTGTAGGGGTGCAGGATCCGGTTGGCCTTGGCAATAATCTGCTCAACCGTGGTGTTGCGGACGCTGCCCATGCCGCCCTCCACCACATCGCCGAGGTCCACATACATGCGGAACAGGGAGCCACCCTCGCGCGGGATCAGCAGGATGTTGCCGCCGTCGCCGGACTGGATGGCGCATTTGGAGCGGATGTCCGGGAAGTCCGTGACGGCCAGAACGTCCATGACACCCCACGCGTGGTTGGCATGAATGCTGCTGTGCTTCGCCCCGATCGATTCACGAACCACACTGTGCGCCCCGTCAGCCCCCACCACATACTTTGCGTGGACAACCCGTTCGACGCCGGCCGCCTCGCCTTCCGTGCGCACCAGCGTCACGGCGACCGGATAATCACCCGAATCTGCAATGGACAGGCTGCGGAATTCCCAGCCGTAATCGGGTTTGATGCGTGCCGGTGAGTACGCCATGACCTCGGCAAAGTAGTCCAGCACCCGCGCCTGGTTGACTATCAGGTGCGGAAATTCGCTGATGCCCGTGGTGTCATCCGCGGCCCGCGCCGCCCGGACAATGGTGCTGTGGTCCGCGGGGTCCGGCTTCCAGAAAACGGTGGCCGTGATCCGGTAGGCCTCGGCGGTGATGCGCTCGGCAAAACCAAACGCCTGGAAGGTCTCAACGCTGCGCGCCTGAATGCCGTCGGCTTGGCCAATCGCCAACCGCCCGCCGCGGCGCTCCACAATGCGGGTGTTGATGTCCGGGAACGCGGACAGCTGGGCAGCGGTGATCATGCCCGCAGGCCCCGTACCCACAATCAGCACGTCCATCACCTCCGGCAACTCCGCCGGCCTGCTGATCCCTGTCCCGGCCGCGGGCTTGATGCGCGGATCCCCGGATACATAGCCGTGCTGGTGGAACTGCACCATCAACCCCTTCGCCGCGCACTCGATTCACTGTGATCATCATGTGCCACCTACGCACCCCAATCAAGGGGCGGAGGAGCTTCCTGCTCGCACGACGGCGTGGCTCGCCCGCGCCCGGACCCTCACCCCCACGCCGGAATCCGGCTACGGTTGAAGCTAACAGTCTCCGTCCCCAAAGGAATCACGTGGCCAAGAAGTCCAAGACGTCCAGCTCCGGCAATCCGGCAGCGTCCGCCAAGCCGAAAACAGTCCTCTCTTTCACGGATGCTGTGGCGCAGCGGGCACTGGATCCCCTCATGCCCGGGTTCCGCGCGTGGGCCAACGCAGAACGCGTGGACCCTGACCAACTCGACTGGCTGTGCAATCTCTTGGTCAGCTTCTTCAAGAACTACGCCCAAAACGTCCCTGCCGTGGAGGCATGCAACCTTGAGGTCCCCATGACGGCCAAGATTCTTGAATCTGCGGGCGAATTCCACCCTGAAATGCGTCTGGGGTTCGGCTTGGCACTGAACTCTTACCTGGAGTTCCTGTCATCAACGCGCACCTGGACGGGCACGCAAAACGATCTGACACAGCTATTGCACATGACAAACCCGGAACGCGCCGCAGCCAGTCACACGCTGTCGAAATATGTGGCACTGCCACAGCTCACGCCGCAGGAGGCCGGCGACGCACGCGCGGAACTGCCTTTCGTCCAGCGCGCCGTGGCCCTGCTGGAATGGATTGGCGAGGGCCGCAAGCTCACGGACACGCGCCTCTTGCCCCGCAAGGACATCGCCGAGGCTGCGGCCTGTGTCGGCATGAACGCCGTCGGATCAAATACCTCCCGGCACGACCCCCTCGCAGCGGCCGACGCTCCACGGCGCGTGACCTCCATGGTCCAGCTGCCGCTCCTGATGCAATATTGGCAGGCACTGATTGACACCAGGTTGATGGTGGTCTCAGCCAATCACGTCAAAGTGACCCGAATCGGCAAGGAACTGTGCGCCAATCCGGCCGCTGCCGAGCACGACACAGCAGTTCTGGCCTACTTCCTGTTCTACGACTTCGTCATCCCCTACGGCACTTTCGATCCCCAGGAATCCTTCCAAGCCTTGGTTGCCATCGCCCTGGCGGACGCCGCATCCAACAAGCCGGTGGAAGCGGAAACCCTCTTTGGGTCAGGCATCCTCACCGATCCCAAGGCGTTTCAGGCAGTGGCGGTGGCTTCCCAGCTCCGGCAGGCAGCCGAGCAGGGACTGGTGGAGATCGGCACGCACATCGTGGTCCCGCCGGCCCTGCGCAGCCCACTCGCCTCGGCGCTCCGACTCCTCGATGACAAGTGCGCTGAATTCGCCGCGAAAACCGCAGACCAAACCCGAGCAGCCAACCGGGCGCCGTCGGAAGCCACCTACCAACTCAAGATCCAGATCGATAACATCATCCCGGCCGTGTGGCGCACCGTGGACGTCCCCGCCGCGATCGCCCTGGACGAGCTACACCACGTCATCCAGCGCCTGTTTGCCTGGGAGGACACACACCTGCATGAATTCCGAATCGGCGACCACACCACAGGGGTTCGCTATGCCCCCGACGACCCCGAGGCCGATCACTGGGGCATAGCTCCCCTTAACGAAAGGGATGTCCCCTTGAATTCCCTGCTGGCCGCCCCCGGAGCAGCCATGCACTACCACTACGACTTTGGCGACGATTGGGAGCACACCATCACGCTGGCGGAAATCCTGCCGCCTGCCGGCCCGGGCAAGCTACCGCAGCTCACCGAGGGTGCCGGCCACGCACCCCAGGAAGACTCCTTCGGACCGCACGGTTGGATGGAAAAGGTGGCCATTTCCGGCGACCCCAGCCACCCGGAGCACCGGGACATCCGCGCATGGCTGGGGCTGCGGAAGGGCCAGGACATCGACCCGGACGCGTTTGACGCAGGCGCCGTCAAGAAGCGGCTGAAGGGGCTGGCCCTGTAGAGCTGCGGGCTGCACCTGCGGCAGCCAGGCTGCATGGGCGGCAGCTGTCTCCAAAACACTAGGTAGCGGCCAGTCTAGTTCGGCGGAACTCTGAACGTCTCGACCGTGAAATCAAGCAGCGCCTGTGCGCGGGGGCTGAGCCGGGAGCCTTCGAGCCAAATAGCCGACATGGTGGTCCGGCTGACCGGTGGATCCAGCGGGCGCACGGCCACGGGGAATCCCTCGAGGCTGACCGGAGCCCAGTTCGGACGGGACATCAAGAGCCCGTAGCCCAAACCGCGACCCACAAGGGCCTGGACCAAGATGACCTGTGGCATGTGTGCCACGATGGTCGGATGCAGGCCACGGTCAGCAAAGACTCGGTGGGTGTTGGCAGTACTGGGACTGGAGTCGTACATGATCAGCGGTTCCGGGGCCAGCTCGGGCAGATCGACGGTTTTCTGCCGCGCCAGCGGATGGTCAATGGGCAGCACCGCCTGCAACTCGGTCTCGTAGATGGTTTGGCGCTGGAACCCAGGCGGCAGCTCCATATCGTAAACAATGGCCAGATCCAGCCGGCCGTTCTCCAGCGCGGGCAGCAACTCGTCGTGGGTCCCCACCACCACCTCCACATCCACGCCGGGATGTAGCTTGGGGAATCCTCCCAATATGGCGGGCAAAACACTGGCGGCAAAACTGGCGAAGCAGCCCAGTTTCACCGGCCCCTTCAGCTGCCCGGCCGCCCCGCTCATCTCAGCCACCAGGTCCTCCGCCTCGGTCAGCAGTGCCCGGGCCCGCACGGCAAAGTATTCTCCGGCAGGGGTCAGCTTCAGCCCCCTCGCCTTACGGCGGATGCACAGCTGCTCACCTACGGCGCGTTCCAGTCGTGTGATTGCCTGTGAGAGCGCGGACTCGGAGAAATGCAGGGAGGCGGCCGCTTCGCTGAGCGTGGCAAAGTCAGCCAGCGCCACAAACAGCTCCAACTGGCGGAGAGTGAACTTGGACAAGGCATCCTACTTTCATAAAACCGAATAAGTTTGTCTGATTTTATAAGTTTACCCACGGAAATCTTGCTGTGACACTGATTACATACCGCCACTCGGTCCGCAACCGCAATGGTGCACATGGGCCGGCCGGTATCTTCGGACCAAATTCAAGGACTACGACCATGAGCAGCTCAAGAGCAGTCGACACACGGCGCACGCAGCGACGCGTCGCGTTTGCAACCCTCATCGGCACCACCGTCGAGTGGTACGACTATTTCATCTACGCCACGGCCGCCGGCCTGGTGTTTGCCCAGCTATTCTTTGGGCCGGCCGGTGCCCAGATCGGACTGCTGCTTGCCTTCGCTTCCGTGGGCATCAGCTTTCTGTTCCGTCCGCTCGGCGCTTTTTTGGCCGGCCACTACGGCGACAAGATCGGCCGCAAGGCCATGCTCGTGCTGACCCTTTTGCTGATGGGCCTCAGCACCATGCTCATCGGCCTGCTGCCCACCTATGCGACGGCGGGCGTGCTGGCTCCCGTGCTGTTGCTGATCCTGCGCATCCTGCAGGGCATCTCGGCAGGTGGCGAATGGGGCGGCGCAGTCCTGATGGCTGTCGAGCATGCGCCCGCGGACAAGCGCGGACGGGCTGGCTCGTTCCCGCAGCTGGGCGTCCCGCTGGGCCTGCTCCTGGCCTCCGGCATCATGGCGCTGATGACAGGAGTCATCGCCCCCGGTGATGCCTTCCTGGAGTGGGGCTGGCGCATCCCATTCCTGCTCAGTTTCGTCCTGATCGGCGTTGGCTACTTTGTGCGCCGTGCCGTGGAGGAGAGCCCGGTGTTCCTGGAAATCGCGGAAAAGAAGCTGCAGCCCAAGGTTCCCATCATCGAGTTGTTCCGCAAGCATTGGCGTCTGGTCATTCTGGCGGCCCTGGTCTTTGTCGGCAACAACGCCGCCGGTTACATGGCCACGGGAGGCTTCATCCCCAGCTACGCCACCAACCCCGATGGAATCGTGGGCCTGGAAAAGACGCCCGTGCTGATCGCGATGACCTTTGCGGCAGCCACTTGGCTCATCTTCACGGCCTTGGCGGGCGGCATGGCCGACAAAATTGGACGCAAGCGCACCTACATTATCGGTTACATTGTCATGGCCCTGACGGTGTTTCCACTGTTCCTGCTGATCAACACCGGCGAACTCTGGGCCTTGTACCTGGCGCTGCTGCTGCTCACTTTTGGCCTCGGCCTGACCTACGGCCCGCAGGCCGCCTGGTACAGCGAGATCTTCCCGGCCTCGGTGCGCTTTTCCGGCGTTTCCATCTCCTACGCCCTCGGCGCCATTCTGGGTGGCGCATTCTCCCCCTTGATCGCCCAGTGGCTGCTGCAGGCCACCGGCACCAGCCTCGCCATCTCCGGCTACCTGCTGCTCACCACGCTTATCGGCCTGGCCGCGGTCATCATGCTCAAGGACCGCTCCGGGATCGACCTCAGCATTACTAACCAGCCAGAGCAGGAGGTTGGTGCCACCATCTTTGACAAGCGCCAGCCAGCCGCGGTTTCCGCGCGGTAGTACTCAAGAAAAGTACGACGGCGGCACCCACCTTGCGTGAGTGCCGCCGTCGGGCGTTAAGACAACGGTCAGGGACGGGAAAAGCTTCTGGCCGCGCAGTCCCGCGAGCGCCGCATCGCCCACGCTGCCAGCATTGCCACTGCAAGCTCAAGGGCAATCACACCCAGCATCGCGATCGGCTGCGGATGCGAGCCAGTCGCCCGGGTGACCATCGACCCCCTGCCAGCGTGGTGGGAGCCCGCCATGGAACTCGACCCCAGCAGCAGAGCAGTGTGCAGGGCAACCATAAACAACGCCATCACGAAAAGAGCCTGCACTGCCCGCTCGTGGCCGCGGCGCCACACGGCCACGGCGCACGGAAGGCAGGCGGCGGCCATGAGCAGCATCAGCGCACTTTCCCACGGGATGGCGCGATGCCCCCACGCCATCCACACATGTGCGCCGACTGATGCCACTGCGACGGCCGCGCACAGGCGCACAGGCACGCCGGCCCGCCCGGCGCTAGTGCTGGTGGCACTGTTTGCCGTGTCAGCAGTGGCAGTGGTCATCGCCGTCATCTCCACCGCAGTGTTTGGTACCGGCCGGGCTGCTGGCCGGGACGTCAAGGACCGGGCTGCGGTCAAAGAAGCCTTCCGGGCGGAGTTTGAAGCCTACGGTGTCGACCGGCATGATGGGCCAGTCCTCCACACGAGGGAAATGCGTCAGACCGAAGGTGTGCCAGAGGACAATGTCCTGGCCGTCGAGATCGCGGTCCGCCGCAATAAATGACGGAAGCCCCGCCCCGCCTGCATGTTGGTTGACGAAATCACCCGTTGGGTAGCGCTCTTCTTCGGCAAATTGCGTGACCCACAGGTCTTTCGTGGCGAAGGTTGCACGCTGGGCTACCGAAGATCCCGGGTCCGCCAACAGCATGGGCTGGCCTTGGGGATGGAGCTTGTAGGCCACCGGCTCCCCCAGGCGGTTCAGTGAAGTTGGGTTGGAAATAACCCAGGTCCGGCCGCTGCGCATGTCCGCCTCACGGACAGCCTCGGACTCTCGCGCAAGGACTGTGCGTTTGCGGGTGAACGCGTTGCCGCGCTCGTTCCCCACACCCATCGGCACGCGAACCACATCTTCCTCTTCCACCCGGTTGACCAGACCGTCCACGGCCATGTCTAGACGGGCCCCGAACAGGTGCTGATGGTACGGCGCGCCGAGCCCTGGCGCCAATTCGGAGGCGTACGGGTACCCTTTTCCGGGGTAGGCGCTGGTGAAGACGATGCCGGTGGCCTTGGCTTCGAACTCGATGGTGCCGTCCAGATAGAGGTACCAGTAGAAGCCGTAGTCGTAGTTGCCAATGGTCGTGAAGAAGGAGATCACCATGCGGCGGTTGCGCCGGGTGTAGTCAATCCCGGTCCACAGGTCCGAGTGCTTGGAAAGGATGGACCAGTCTTCCTCGTGCATGCATATGCCGTTGCGGATCTCGCGGGGGTTGCCGAAGGCGTCGCTGATGACGGGGCTTAGGTAAGTGATTTCACCGAGGCAGTCGCAGCCAAGCTCGAGGGAGTTGGCGTATTGGCCTACCTGGTATTCCCCGGTATCGAAGTAGTTTTGCCAGGACCGCACCGGGGAGGGGTCGCCGTAGGGGACCACCATCTCGGCGATGGAGGCGCGGTTGATGATGGAACGTTTCTGCCCGCCGTCATTGAAGGCCACGTTGTGCAGAATCACGCCTTCACGGGCATCGAACCCAACATCAAGACTCCATTTCTCCCACTCGATGTGATTGCCGCCCGTGAGCACAAAACTGGGGCCTTCAGGTTGCGTGATGCTGATCGGCTTTTGTGTTTCCCGCAGGGGACCCGTCAGACCGGAGTCTGTGTAGTTGCCATGTTCGGCAGGGACGGGGACTGCGCCAAAGTCCAGCACCGCATCGACGGTCTTGTTCGTCACATCAACGTAGGCGACAAGCCCGTCCACCGGGTGCGCCCAGGCGCTGTCTTCCGGGAAGTCCTGAACAAACGCGAGACCCCGCAGCATGCGCCGGCCCTTTTCCTCGGGGTAGTCAAAGACGCCCGCGGACAGGGGCGCCACGCGCACAGTAGCAACGTCCAACTTTCGAATCTCAAGTGCCTTGAGCCATTCGGGGTGCGTGGCGAGAATTTCCTCCACCACAGCGAATTCTTCTTCCAGAACGGGCAGTTCCCCCGTCACCGCCGTATCCAGCTCGACAGCGGACTCCACGGCGCCCCTTGTCACCGAGACCACAGCATCCTTGGGCACGCCGCCGGAAACGTCGTGCAGGAATACGCGGTATCGGCGGTTCACTGGAGAGTCGTCCTGCTGCCCCCGAGGCGGATCCAGGAGACCCAGGTAAGCAATGCGTGCTGACTCTCCCAGCAGCCCGGCGGACTGAAGGATTTCCCGCACCGAGCTAATTTCAGCGGCCGAGGCCAGCGCGAGGGGCGCGACGTCGACGTCGTTGGTGACTGTCATGACTGCTCTTTTCGTGGGTGGGCGGCCGAAGACCGGTCGCTCGTGTTTTTTATTCTATGGTTGTAGAGAATACACACACGTAAGATGCATCACAAGGGATCGAGCTAGATCGCCCGGTCCGCACCACCCGTCTGGAGAAATTAGTTGCCGAAAATTGTCGACCATGACCAGCGACGGCTTGAGCTGGTCGACGCCACTTGGCGCATTATTGCCCAGCACGGGATCGAGGGCGCCACTATGCGAGAGATCGCTGCGGAGGCCGGATTTACCAACGGGGCACTCAAGCCGTACTTTCACACCAAGGATGACCTGATCACGTTCGCCTTCGAGCACGTGTTCAACAGGACAAGCAGAAGAATCGCCGACCAGACTGCAGACAAGGTGGGCATGGACGCCCTGCGCGCGTTCTGCCAGGAGGTGCTGCCTCTGGATGAGGACCGCATCAACGAGGCCCGGATTGTCATCCCCTTCTGGCAGAAAGCCCTCACCGATGCCACCAAGACCGAACTACACGAATCATCCATGCACCAGTGGCGCGCCGGACTGCAAGTGCACCTGCACCAGGCGCGAAAAAGGGGGGAAGTCTCAGTACCAACCAAGGACGAGGACATCATCAACCAGCTAATGAGCATGCTCTTGGGCGCCCAGATCATTGCCGCCATGTCACCCGGGGAACACTTGCCAGCACAATTGAACGCCCAGCTGGACGCATACCTGCTCCTCCTGGCCCCTGCGGACGAGGCCGGGCGTCGGTGACGGAAAGTTTTATTCGCCAGTCGTCGAAAATAAGTGACAGGAGACACAAAAGTCACTAAAGTGGGGGAAAAGTGTTGCCCAACATAAGGGAAATTTCGAATGAACGCCGCACTTGAAACCGCCGACGGCGTCCAAACCGCCGTGGCCCATTCCTTTGCCGCATGGCACGACCTCATTTCCAGGTCGTTTGTGCCGCTGCACGTCCGCTCCAGCGACCCGGACCACTTTCACGGACGGCTGCGCTCCCGACTCCTGGACGAACTGTCCATCATTGAGGTGACGGCCACCGGTCACAGCGTGCACCGCACCCCGTCGCTCATTGCCAGTTCCGACCGTCTCTATTTCAAACTCAACCTGCAGCTGGCTGGCACCGGAATCCTGCTCCAGGACAAACGAGAAGCCGTCCTCCAACCCGGTGACCTTGCCGTGTACGACACCAGCCGCCCTTATACGCTGGCCTTCGAATCCGATTGCCGCACTCTGGTGTTGATGTTTCCCCACGACGCCCTTGACCTGCCGGCAGGTTCAGTGGGCCAACTGACAGCTACACGGATGGCCGCCGACAAGGGGCTTGGACGGATGATCAGCCCCTTCATGACACAACTGGCAGACAACCTCGATGTACTGTCTGGACCCAGCGGGCACCGCTTGGCCCACAACACCGTGGACCTGCTGAGCACCCTGTTTGCGGCGGAACTGGACCAGGCAGAGCGCAGCCCCGCGCACCCGCACGAGGAGCTTTTGGGAAGGGTCCGCCGTTTCATCGAGGCCAACCTGGCCGATCCGGAACTGTCCCCGGCAAGCGTCGCCTCCGCCCACTTCATCTCCACGAGACATCTGCACAACATCTTCCAAGAGGCTGGAACCACGGTGGCCCACTGGATCCGCACACGACGGCTGGAGAATTGCCGACGTGAGCTCCGAGACCCCCTGCTATCCCACCGCCCGGTCAGTACCATCGCCGCCCGGTGGGGTTTCCTGGATGCGGCCCATTTTAGCCGCGTCTTTCGCGCCGCCTTTGGCGAACCTCCCAGCACGTACCGCCGCCCCGCCTGAGCCTGGGCCTGAAACGGCCCGGCGGCTCCCGGCGGCAGTGATTGTTCGCCTTGAGGCAACTGTCATTCGCTCAACGACAAGACTGCGGTCCGGCGCTCCAGCAAACTTGGGTTAGTACCGCCACGCCCGACGGGCGTGGCACTGACCGACCCGAACTGGAGCTTCCATGGAAACGTTCACTGACCTTCTCACGGCAATCATGCCCTTCTCCGGCGAAACCCGGACCATATTGGACCCCGCCACAGGGGAACCCGTTGGCGAGGCGCCGGTGCACGGTATTGAGGACCTGGAGCGTGCGGTTGCCGCCGCCACAGCCGCCCAGCCGGCGTGGGCCGCTCTCGGCCATGAGGCGCGTAGCGCGGTCCTGCTCAAGGCAGCGGACGCCGTCGACCGCTCCGCCGAAGAACTTGCCCGCCTGCTCTCCCGCGAGCAGGGCAAGCCGCTCAACGGCCCCAACGCCCGCTTCGAGGTGGGCGCCTGTTCGGCCTGGTTGCGGGCCACCGCAACCACCGAGCTGGCCGCGGAGACCGTGGTTGACGATGGCACAACGCATGCCCAAATCCACTACCGGCCCATCGGCGTGGTCGGCGCGATCGGCCCGTGGAATTGGCCCATGATGATCACCATCTGGCAGATCGCCCCGGCCCTGCGCATGGGCAATGCCGTGGTCGTCAAACCCTCCGAGTACACCCCGCTGAGCGTGCTGGCGCTGGTCCACGTGCTGAACCAGGAACTCCCCGAGGGCCTGCTTTCCGCTGTCAGCGGCGGCAGGGAGGCCGGTACCCGCTTGGCCGAACACCCCGCGATCGGCAAGATCATGTTCACCGGGTCCACAGCAACAGGCAAGGCGATCATCAAGTCCTCAGCCGGCACGGTCAAGCGCCTGACCCTTGAACTTGGTGGCAACGACGCCGGAATCGTCCTCCCGGACGCCGATCCGAAGGCCATCGCCGAGAACCTGTTCTGGGGTGCGTTCATCAACACCGGCCAGACCTGCTCGGCCCTGAAGCGCCTTTATGTCCATGAGGACATCTACGACGCAGTCTGCGAAGAACTCACGGCCGTGGCGGCCACCAAGCCCATGGGCGTGGGCCTGGACGAAACCAACATGCTCGGACCCCTGCAGAACAAGGCGCAGTTCGACATCGTAGCCCAGCTTGTGGAAGCCGCCAAAGACTCGGGAGCACGGGTGCTACTGGGCGGAAACCCGCAAACAGGACAGCCGGGCTACTTCTACCCCACCACACTCGTGGCCGACATCGAGAACAACAATCCGTTGGTTGTTGAGGAACAATTCGGCCCGGCCCTGCCCATCATCCGCTACAGCACCGTTGACGAGGCCGTGGCGATGGCCAACGGGCTCGACGTCGGGCTCGGCGCCTCCGTCTGGTCCTCCGACCTAGACCTGGCCCGCAGTGTCGCGGCGCGCATCCAAGCCGGCACCGTCTGGATCAACTCCCACGGCGGCGTGGACCCCCGCATCCCCTTTGGCGGCGCCAAGCAGTCCGGCTACGGCCTCGAATTCGGCGTCGAAGGCCTCAAGGCCCTCGGCGTCCCGCAAGTCATCAACGGCTAAGGGGTCACCACTGGAGCAGGAGGGGCCGGGGGCGTCGCCACATGTGTGGCGGCGGCCCGGTCCTCTTTTGGCCCGATAGACGTTCTGCACTGTTAGTCAATGGCGTTGCAGCGAACAACAAGCCACTAGGTGTGATAGGTGACACACTCAAGACATCTTTATTCTCCCAATGGAGGTTTTAATGTCACAGGAACAAACCCTCCCGTCCACCGGCACCAACGCCGGCCACGGGACCGGCAAAGGACTAAGCAAGCGCACGCTCGGTGTGCCCGCCCTCGTCTTCATGATCATCGCAGCATCCGCCCCGTTGACGGTGGTGGCGGGCGGTATTCCCAGCAACTTCGCCGTCACCGGGAACGTCGGAATACCCCTGTCCTTCATCGTCCTCGGCGTTTGTCTGGCCCTGTTCGCCGTTGGCTACGCAGCCATGAGCGCCCATATCCGCAACGCCGGCGCTTTCTATGCCTACATTGCCCAGGGCCTTGGCCGGGCCACGGGGGTGGGAGCCGCCTGGGTGGCGCTGATCTCCTACAACGCGATGCAGATCGGAATCTATGGACTCTTTGGCTTTGCCGCGGCGTCCTTCGTCAATGCAAAGCTTGGGCTCAGCGTGCCCTGGTGGGCGGCGGCGCTGGTGGGCTTCGTCATTGTCGGCTGGCTGGGGGTCAACAAGGTTGACCTGTCAGCCAAGATCATTGGTGTCCTCGTGGGGCTGGAATTTGTGGCCGTCATCGTTTTCGATGTGATCGCCTTCGCTGTGAGCCCGGAGGGTGTCAGCGGCGCCGGGTTGGCGCCGTCGAACCTGTTCACGGCGGGCGTCGGCGCAGCCCTGGCGTTCAGCATGGCGGCCTTCATGGGCTTTGAATCGGCCGCCATCTACAGTGAAGAGGCGAAGGATCCCGCCCGGTCCATCGCCCGGGCCACGTACATTGCGGTTGGCATCATTTCCCTCTTCTACGCATTCTCCGCCTGGGCCATGACCATCGGCACAGGCCCCAGCCAGATCATTGGAGAATCGCAAAAGCATGGCCCCGACTTGCTGTTCGCCTTCCTCTCCAGTCACGGCGCCGTGTTTGTCTCCGATATCGCCCAGGTCTTGTTCATTACGAGCCTGCTGGCCGCCCTGATCGCGTTCCATAATGCGGTGGCCCGGTATGTGTTCTCGCTGGGACGCGAAAGCGTACTGCCGCGCAGTTTTGCCCGCGTCAACGCCCGGCACGCCCCGGTGGCCGGCTCGCTGGCTCAGTCCACACTGGCGCTGATCATGCTGGCGGTGTTTGCCGTCGCCGGGATTGGGTCCCAGCTCGGCGAGCTGTACCCTGTACTCACGTTCTTCACGTGGCTGACGAACACCGCGGCCTTCGGCCTGGTGCTGCTGCTGGTCCTGATTTCGGTGGCCGTCATAGGCTACTTCCGCAAGCACACGGGCGGGTACTCCCTGTGGACCCGGGTGATCGCGCCGGCACTGTCTGCCCTGACACTCGGTGCGGTGTTCGTGCTGATCGTGGCCAATTTCAATGTCCTGATCGGCTCGGACGGCAACTCGGCACTCTCGTGGATCCTGCCGGCACTGGTTGTGGTGCCCGGTATTGCCGGGCTGTTCTGGGGCCTGAAGCTCAAGGAGGACCGCCCGGACATCTACCGTGGCATCGGCTATGGCGGGGTACCGGACACCTCCGAGGTCAACTGAGCCAACAGTGCTGCCAAGGGCGCTCGGTCCCGCCGGGCGCCCTTGGCGTCTCAAGCCGACGCCGTCAGTTTGGTTCCCACGACAGCCCAAAGTGCTGCTCAACGCCACCAGCTCAGTTGGTCAAGGCAGCCAAAACAGGGGCCATACTTTCTTGCATGTACTCAGCCACCACCGTTTGGGAGACAGCCACGTCCAGAACAAAAAGCCCCCTGGCGCCGTCGTCCAGCCAAGAGCGCAGCTGGTCCAAGTCCGCCAGTGAACGCATCTTGGTGCCGGACGCACCCAACGCCTTGCCCAGGGCGGCGAAGTCAACTTCGTCAATTTGCATGGCCGTGTCATCGAGGCCGCGCACAGCGTATTGGTGCAGCTCCGCCCCGTAGGCAGCATCGTTGAACACCACCATGACGCCGCTGGAGACGGTGCGAATCACCGTGTCCAGGTCGGCCAGGCCCATCAGCGCCCCGCCGTCGCCAGAGACCAGAACGGTGAGCCGGTCGGGCCGGGCGGCAGCGGCACCCACAGCGGACGGCAGGCCCAGGCCAATGGTCTGAAACGCGGTGCCCACCATCATCAGGGCGCGCGGATCCGGGACCTGGCAGTACATGGGCGCCCACCCAATGAAGTGCCCGCCGTCTTGGACAATGGTCCGGTTGGCGGGAAGCACCGAGTCAAGCCTTTGAGCCACCGCGCGTGGGTTCAGCCTGCCGTCGTCGGCGAATTCTTCCTCGGGACGTTGCTTCGACATGGACCCGTCGGAGATTTCCGGATAATCATCCCGCCAGCCCCGGCCAGAGCGTGGAGGTGCGGCGGCCAGCAGGGCTGCCGCGAACTCACCGGCGTCGGCGCGCACAAAGTGGGAAACACGGGCGCTGGTGGCCAGCTCAGCTTGATCCACCTGAATCACTGTTGCGCTGGCATCGAACAAGGTCCCATACCGGGTTTGGAAGGTGTTCAGGCTTGCACCAACCACAAGAACCACGTCCGCACGCCGCATAATCTCCACGGCCGCCATCGTGGCGAACCCACCGGCAATCCCCAGGTCCCAGGCTGAGGAGAAGATATTCCTGGCCATGACCGAGGTGGCGAAGAGCGCTCCCAGCCGGTCGCCGAGATCCTTCAGTGCCGGGCCAGCTCCGGCGAGAAGTGCGCCCCGGCCTGCGATGATCAAGGGGCGTTTGGCCCCGGCCAGCACCTTGAGAACGTCCCGGGTTGCGGCTTCGCCCGCTGTGGGGTGGGCGGCATCGTCAACGGGCATCACCGGTTTCTGGGGTCCGGCGTCGATTGCTGCGAGATCATAGGGAATCGCCACAATCACGGGGCGCATGTCGCGGGCCGCCAAAGCCCAAGCCTGCTCCGTCACAGCCATGGCACTGTCCCGGGCCACCGTCAGTGTCTGCACACCGAGCCCCCGTGCCACGGTTTCCTGATCGATGTCCCAGGGGCGAGGTCCGGTGGTGGGGACCTCCCCGACCACCACCACCATGGGAACCCGCGCCTTCGCTGCCTCTGCCAACGATGTGAGGCAGTTCGTAAAGCCTGCTCCATAGGTCACCGTGGCCACAGCAATTTTTCCGGAGGCCCGGTGGTAGGCGTCCGCCATGGCAACAGTGCCTGCTTCGTGGCGGGCACTGATGTAGCGCAGGCCACGCCGGGTGACATTACTCGTGAAAAACGCATTGCCGTTGCCCATCAAGCCGAAGATTGTCTCGGTGTGACGGGCGCAGCTGTCGGCAACGACGTCGGAGACGGTCAGTGCTGTGGTCATGGAACTTCCTTTGTGTATGTGGGTCACAACGCTGGCAGAAGCAGGGCTGCAATGTGACCGGCGGTTTCCAGGACACGGTTGTTGGCTTCGGGCTCCCCGACGGAAATGCGCATTCCTTCGCCCGGGAAGACGCGAACCGAGATCGCATTGGCGCTAAACAGCTCCGCCATGGCAGCCGTGTGCCCACCGCTTTCGAGCCACACGAAGTTTGCTTCGGACGGCAGCACGGGCAGTCCGGCCGCTGCCAGTCCCGCAGATAGCCGGTCCCGCTCGGCGACGATGCCCGCGACGCGTTCGGCCAGTTCGGCAGGCGCCCTGAGGGATGCCAGGGCAGCACTTTGGGCCAGGTTGGTGACGGTAAAGGGAACAGCAACTTTGCGCAGGTTGCCGGCGAGCTCGATCGGGGCAATGGCATAGCCTAGGCGAAGCCCTGCCAGCCCGTACGCCTTCGAAAAGGTGTGCAGGACCACGACGTTGGGGTATTTCCTAAACAAATCAATCCCCACCGCCGTGAGTGGATTCTTGTTGAACTGCACGTAGGCCTCGTCAATGACCACCACGACGTCGCTCGGCACGGCCCGGACGAACTGGTCCACGGCATCGGCGCTCAACATGGCCCCGTTGGGATTGTTGGGGTTGCAGACAAAGACCAATTTGGTGCTCGGCGTCATGGCCGCAACCATAGCGGGGAGATCGTGGCCGCCGTCGGCGTTCAAGGGGATGGGCTGCGGCACGGCGCCAGCCACTGTTGCCAAAATCGGATAGGCCTCAAACGAGCGCCAAGCGAACATGATCTGGTCCCCGGGATTGGCCACCGCGTGGATCAGCTGGGAAGCAACTTCCACGGATCCCGCCCCAAAGCAGATGTTCTCTTCCCTGACGCCCCACTGTGCGGCCACTGCCTGAGCAAGTTCCGATGCTGCCATGTCCGGATAGCTGTTGATGTCCGTGGCGGCAGCTGCCACGGCCGCCAGCACCGAAGGCAGTGGCGGGTATGGGTTTTCGTTGGAGGAAAGCTTGTAAGGGACCAACCCGTCACTGTCCTCCGGCGCCTTGCCTTGTTGGTAGGCCGGGATTCTCTCAAGCCCGGCGCGCTGCGGGATGCTCATGTGGTCCTCCAACTTTTTCGGCCAGGTAGCCGCGAACAAGATTCCAAACACAATGTAGGGAGACCAGCCACGAGTGTGCAACCGTCAGCAAACCAACCCACCAACATGTACAGAATGACGGGCAAAACCGGCCAACGACTAGACAATTTGTCTAGTCGTCGGCAGGAAGGGTGGGACGATCAAGATCCGGCGGCGGCCCTCAACAAGGGAAGGTGCCGGTTTTGCAGGTGCGTTTCCAAAACAATCACGCTGGAGGTGCGGGCCACGCCCGGCGCCTGGGACAGGGCGTCAAGCACCCGCTGGAGGTCCGTGGTGGACTTGGCCACAATCTTCACCAAGATGTCGCTGGCTCCGGAGACCGTGTGCATCTCCAGGATTTCGGGAATCGTGGAGATGGCCTCGAAGACAACGCCGTGGCCTATTCCCTGGGCAATTTCAATGGAGCAAAAGGTAATGACGGGGTAGCCGAAGGCTGCGGGGTTGATTTGTGGAATGATCCCGCTGATGACCCCGCCGTCATGCAGCCGGTCAAGCCGGCTCTGCACTGTGGCGCGGGCAATTTTGAGTCGCCGCGAGCATTCCAGTACGCCAATTCCAGGGTCTTCCGTGAAGAACTCAACAATGGCGGCATCCAAGGCGTCAACTTTCATGAGTCCATTATCTGTGATGGGTGGCACCCTGCAGTCAATCCGGCCGGGGCGAGCCGGGAGAAGGCCAGCAAAGTTCTATACTTGAACTCACTGTCCTCGCGGAGCACAGGGCCACGCCGGCCGTGGGGCACATTCGCACCGGGCTGTACGCTCCCGGGCCGGGGAGCAAACCAGCCGACGGCGACTGAAGAGGATGATGAAGTGAGCACAGACGCAGGAGAAAGCCGCCCCACGAAAGTGCCGGCCCATTCACAAACCCTGTCCCGCGGCATCCGCGCCCTAGAAATCCTGGCGGACGCCGCGGCCCCCATGACTATCGCCGAACTCTCCGAGGCACTGGGCGTGCACCGCTCCATTGCGTACCGGATATTGCGCACGCTGGAGGACCACTCGCTCCTAACGAGGGACGACGCCGGCCGTGTCCAGGCCGGCCCGGGACTAGCAGCCCTCGCCCGCGGTGTCTCACGCGACCTGCAGACGGCCGCCTTCCCGGAACTGACGGCGCTTGCCAACGAGTTGGCCATGACGGCGTTCATTGCCGTTTGGGACCACCGCGATTCTGTCACCCTCCTGACGGTGGAGCCCCGCCATTCAGGGGCAACCCTGGCCCAGCGGCCGGGCACGCGCCATTCCTTCAGCTCCGGCGCTCCCGGCATTGCCATCCAATCTGCCATCAGCGAGGACGCTTGGGCTCGGCTGGCACCTGGCCTGCCCTACCGGCACGAAGCACTGGCCGCCCGGGCTGCGGGATTCGCCACCAGCCACGACGAAGTGCTGCCGGGAGTCTCCGCAATCGCCGCGCCCATCCACATTCCCGGGCGCATGCCAGCGGCCATCTGCGTGGTCTTCCTGGGCCCCGGCGCGGATCCGGCGGCCATTGGCGCCCGGCTGGCCGAAAGTGCTCACACCATCGAATCGCAGTTGCAGTAGCGCGCTCCGGCGCGTCCCCCAAGCCACCCTCCCGAAGCGGAGGCGGAAAGGCACCTGTGGGGGCGCCGACCCCGGCTCCGCACTCCCCCAAGAAACTTCACACCCAATGGTTGACGTGACGGCGGTAACACGGCTACGGTGATTGTATACGATTTCGTATCTTATCTTTAGGGCAGTCGCCCACCCACCCCAGGAGCATTCCGTGGAACAAGTCACCGCAGCCACCGTCAAGCAGACCGGCAAGGTTATCGCCGTCCACCTGGCCTACCAGTCGCGGGCCGACCAGCGCGGACGAACCCCTGCCACGCCGTCGTACTTCCTGAAAGCGTCCTCGTCACTGAGCCTCAGCGGCGCACAGATTGAGCGCCCCGCCGGCTGTGAGCTGCTCGCCTATGAGGGCGAGATCGCCCTCATCATTGGCACGGCGGCCCGCCGCGTGCGCGTCGAGGACGCCTGGGGCCATGTTGGGCAGGTCACGGCGAGCAACGATCTGGGCGTGTACGACCTCAAATATGCTGACAAGGGCTCGAACCTCCGCTCCAAGTCCGGTGACGGCTTCACCCCGTTCGGCCCGGGTCTCCTGCCCGCGGCCGGGCTTGACCCGGCCGGCCTGCGCGTGCGCACCTGGCTCAACGACGAACTCGTCCAGGACGACTCCTCGGCAGGGATGATCTTCTCGTTCAGCCAGATCGTGGCCGACCTGTCCCAACTCATGACGCTGGAACCAGGGGATGTGATCCTGACGGGAACCCCTGCAGGCTCCTCGGTTGCCGTCCCCGGGGACGTCATCGACGTCGAAGTCGACGCCCCGGCCGCCGGGCTGAGCACGGGGCGGCTGCGCACAGTCGTCGTCCAGGGCGAAACACCCCTGGCGGACTTCGGCAACAAGCCCAAGGTCACCGACACCGACCGCGAGGAAGCCTGGGGCTCCGCCGAGGCCGCCGGACTACCCCCGAAGGGCCTCAGTGCGGAGCTCAAACGCAAGCTGACCAGCGTCGGCACTGCCACCCTCAGCGCCCAGCTACGCCAGCGTGGCCTGAACAACGTCAGCATCGACGGGCTCAAATCCACCCGGCCGGAGCTGCGGATCGCCGGCACGGCCCGCACCTTGCGGTACGTGCCCAACCGGGAGGACCTGTTCAAGACCCACGGCGGCGGTTACAACGCCCAGAAGCGCATCATCAACACCCTCAACGAGGGCGAGGTGCTGGTCATGGAGGCTCGCGGCGAACCCGGCACCGGCACGGTCGGGGACATCCTTGCCCTGCGGGCTCAGATCAACGGCGCCGCGGCCATTGTGACCGACGGCGGCGTGCGCGACGTTGCCGCCGTGGCTGCCCTGGCGATGCCCACCTTTTTCACCGGCGCACACCCTGCCGTTTTGGGCCGCAAGCACATTCCCTGGGACACGGACTTGACCATCTCCTGCGGTGGGGCCACCGTCCAGCCCGGCGACATCATTGTCGGGGACGCCGACGGCGTGCTGGTGATCCCGCCGTCGTTGGTTGAGGAAGTGGCCGACGCCGCGATCGCCCAGGAACACCAGGAAACCTTCATCGCCCAGATGGTCACCGAGGGCCACGGCGTCGAGGGCCTGTACCCGATGAACGCGGCGTGGCAGGCGAAGTTCGCCGATTGGGCCACCACGCATCCCAACCCGGCGGCGCAGCCGTGACCGCCCCGGAGGAAGGCACGGCAGCCGGCAGTAAGTCGGAGCGTGCCTACGCCGCCATCAAGGAGAAAATCCTGGTCGGCGAGTACACCCCCGGTCACAGGCTGGTGCTGGCGAAGCTGGCTGATGATCTCGGCTTCAGCGTGGTGCCGGTGCGCGAAGCCCTGCGGCGGCTCGAGGCCGAACACTTCATCACGTTTGAGCGCAACGTCGGGGCCACCGTGGCCGGGATCGACCCCACGGAATACCTGTACACCATGCAGACCCTGGCGATCGTCGAGGGTGCCGCCTCGGCACTGTCCTGCCCGCTGATCACAGCCTCCGACGTGGCCCGTGCCCGCGAGATCAACAAGCAGATGCGCGAATGCCTGGAGAATTTTGACCCGGTTCGTTTCACGGCGCTGAATCAGGAATTCCACAGTGTGCTGTTTGAAAACTGCCCCAACCCGCACATTCTGGAGCTAGTCCACCGCGGTTGGAACCGGCTCCGGGCCCTGCGTGCCTCCACGTTCAGCTATGTGCCAGGCCGGGCGCGGGAATCCGTTGCCGAGCACGAGTCGATCCTGCACCTCATTGAAAGCGGGGCGGGGCCCGACGACGTCGAGCGCGCCGCCCGCGCCCACCGCACGGCCACGTTGGACGCCTACCTGGCCCGCAGCACCCCCGAACAGCGGGCCCACACGCCCCTCGCCCCCAGCATCTAAACCCCCGAAGCACGCGAAGAAAAGGACAATCTCCATGGCCGAGCACTACCTTCCGGACAACCTGCCCACCCACATCCAGCACTACATTGACGGTAAATTTGTTGATTCCGTCGGCGGCGAGACCTTCGATGTGCTGGACCCCGTCTCCAACAGCAACTACGCCACGGCGGCCGCCGGGCAAAAGGCGGACGTTGATCTGGCCGTGGCCGCCGCCACCGAGGCCTTCACCAACGGCCCATGGCCGCGCATGAAGCCGCGGGAGCGCGCCCGCGTCCTGAACAAGATCGCCGACGCCGTCGAGGCGCAGGAGGCGCGGCTTGCCGAACTTGAAACGTTTGACTCCGGCCTGCCGATCACCCAGGCCCGCGGCCAGGCGTTGCGGGCCGCGGAGAACTTCCGCTTCTTCGCGGATTTGGTCGTGGCCCAGTTTGATGACGCCATGAAGGTCCCCGGCGCCCAGATCAACTATGTGAACCGGAAACCGATCGGCGTCGCCGGTCTCATCACCCCGTGGAACACGCCGTTCATGCTGGAGTCCTGGAAGCTCGCCCCGGCGCTGGCCTCGGGGTGCACAGTCGTGCTCAAGCCGGCCGAGTTCACGCCCCTGTCCGCCTCCTTGTGGGCCACGATCTTCGAGGAAGCCGGTCTGCCGCACGGTGTCTTCAACCTGGTCAACGGCCTGGGCGAGGACGCCGGGGACGCGCTGGTCAAGCACCCGGACGTGCCGCTGATCTCCTTCACCGGAGAAACGACCACCGGCCAGACCATCTTCCGCAACGCCGCAACCAGCCTCAAGGGCCTGTCCATGGAACTGGGCGGCAAGAGCCCCTGCGTGGTGTTCGCCGATGCAGATCTCGACGCCGCGATCGACTCCGCCCTGTTCGGCGTCTTCTCCCTCAACGGTGAACGCTGCACGGCAGGCTCCCGCATCCTGGTGGAGCGCTCCATCTACGCCGAATTCTGTGAAAAGTACGCCGCCCGGGCCAAGAACATTGCGGTGGGCGACCCGCACGATCCGGCAACCGAGGTGGGCGCGCTGGTACACCCGGAGCACTACAACAAGGTCATGCGCTACGTGGAGATCGGCAAGACCGAGGGCCGCCTACTGGCCGGCGGGGGCCGCCCCGAGGGCCTGAAAACAGGCAACTATGTTGCCCCCACAGTCTTCGCCGACGTCGCCCCGGAGGCGCGGATCTTCCAGGAGGAGATCTTCGGCCCCGTTGTCGCCATCACGCCCTTTGAGAACGACGAGGAGGCCTTGGCCCTGGCGAACGGCGTCAAGTATGGCCTGGCCGCCTACATTTGGACGCAAAACCTCACCCGCGCCCACAACTTCGCCCAGAATGTCGAGGCCGGCATGGTGTGGCTGAACAGCCACAACGTCCGTGACCTGCGCACACCGTTCGGCGGGGTGAAAGCCTCCGGTCTGGGCCACGAGGGCGGCTTCCGTTCGATCGACTTTTACACGGACCAACAGGCCGTGCACATCACCCTGGGCACCGTCCACACCCCCAAGTTCGGCGCCTCAAGCGCCACCTGACCACCCCCACTCAACGAGGAGTTCCCCATGACTGACTTCATCCCCACCCCCAGCATCCCGGCCCCGGACATTGTCCGCTGCGCTTACATGGAACTAGTGGTCACCGACCTGGCCAAGTCCCGCGAATTCTATGTTGGTGTGCTCGGCTTGCACGTGACAGAAGAGGATGAGAACACCATTTATCTGCGCTCCCTGGAGGAGTTCATCCACCACAACCTGGTGTTGCGCCAGGGCCCGGTGGCCGCCGTTGCCGCTGCCGCCTTCCGGGTGAAGTCCCCTGCCGAGGTGGACGCCGCTGAAGCATATTACAAGGAGCTGGGCTGCCGCACCGAACGCCGCAAGGACGGCTTCGTCAAGGGCATCGGCGATGCCGTCCGGGTGGAGGACCCGCTGGGCTTCCCCTACGAATTCTTCTACGAGACCACCCACGTGGAGCGCCTCACCCAGCGCTACGACCTCTACTCCGCTGGAGAACTGGTCCGCCTGGACCACTTCAACCAGGTCACCCCGGACGTACCCCGCGGCCGCAAGTACCTTGAGGACCTCGGTTTCCGCGTCTCCGAGGACATCAAGGACTCCGACGGCGTCACCTACGCGGCGTGGATGCACCGCAAGCAGACAGTTCATGACACCGCTCTGACCGGCGGCGACGGCCCGCGCATGCACCACATCGCCTTCGCCACGCACGAGAAGCACAACATCATCCAAATCTGCGACAAGATGGGCGCCCTGCGCATCTCCGATCGGATCGAGCGCGGCCCCGGCCGCCACGGCGTCTCCAACGCGTTCTATCTTTACATTCTGGACCCGGACAACCACCGCGTGGAAATCTACACACAGGATTACTACACCGGCGACCCGGACAACCCCACCGTCACCTGGGACGTGCACGACAACCAGCGACGTGACTGGTGGGGCAACCCCGTGGTCCCGTCCTGGTACACCGAAGCCTCCCTGGTCCTGGACCTGGACGGAAATCCCCAGCCCGTCATCAAGCGCACCGAATCCTCCGAAATGGCCGTCACCGTCGGCGCCGACGGCTTCTCCTACACCCGCGAACCGGGCGAGGAACGCGGTTTCAAGATGGGCAACCAGCTCTAAATCCAAAGGCCTTCGCGGGTACTGCAGCCGCCTTCGCCGATGGGGCATTTGCCCGCCGCCCGCTTCGCGGGTGCCCGATGCCACTCCCGCGGGCAAAATGCCCCACCGGCTCCCGTCGGTTGCATCGCCGGGAGCCGGCACTAGGATCTAAGCCTTCGAATTAGAGGAGACACCATGCTTGATGACGAAACGATTGCCCGCATTGCCGACGAGCTCGTGGCGGCTGGAAAGAGTCGGGTGCCGGTGCCTCGGCTGACGGCACGGTACCCGGAGATGACGGTGGAGGATTCCTACCGTGTACAGAACCTGTGGCGCCAGCGCGGCGAGGCTGCCGGGCGGGTGCTGGGCGGACACAAGATTGGCCTGACGTCCAAGGCCATGCAGTATGCCACGGGCATCACCGAGCCGGACTACGGGATCATCTTCAAGGACATGATCCTAGAAAACGGCGCCACGGTGGAGTGGAAGCAGTACTCACACCCGCGCATCGAGGTGGAGCTGGCGTTCCTGCTCAAGGAGGACATCAGCGGCCCGGACGCCACCATCTTCGATGTCCTGCGCGCCACGGAGTATGTGGTGCCCGCACTGGAAATCCTCGATTCGCGCATCGAGATGGAAGGCCGGACCATCGTGGACACCATCAGCGACAACGCCGCCATGGGTGCCATGGTGGTGGGCGGCACGCCAGTGAAGCCGGACGCCCTGGACCTGCGCTGGGTCTCGGCCCTGCTGTTCAAGAACCAAACCATCGAGGAGACAGGGGTGGCCGCCGGCGTGTTGAACCACCCGGCCCAGGGCGTGTCCTGGCTGGCCAACAAGATCGCCGCGCACGGGGACGTACTCAAGGCCGGGGAACTCATCCTCGCCGGATCCTTCACCCGCCCCATGTGGGTCCATGAGGGCGACACCGTTTTTGCCGACTACGGAAAGCTGGGAACCATCACATGCCAGTTCGTCTGACACCGGAACCCTCGTTCAAGGACGACTTGGCCGCATCCGGTCGGCCACTAGCTGGCATGTGGGTCTGCTCAGGCAGCCCGCTCGTGGCGGAAATCTGCGCGGGCGCCGGGCTTGACTGGCTGCTCATCGACGCCGAACACAGCCCTAATGGGCTGGAGGGGATCTTCGCGCAGCTGCAGGCGGTCAACGGCTACCCGGTCACCGCCGTGGTGCGCCCGCCAGCCAACGACACCGTGCTCATCAAGCAGTACTTGGATCTCGGTGCGCAGTCGCTGCTGGTCCCCATGGTGAACACGGCCTTCGACGCCGCCTCCGCGGTGTCCGCCGCCCACTACCCCCCGCTCGGCGTCAGGGGCGTGGGCTCCGCCCTGGCCCGCTCCGCACGGTGGAATCGCATCCCGAACTATCTGGCCCGCGCCTCGGAGACCATCACCGTGATCGTCCAGATTGAATCGGCACAAGCCGTGGAGAATGTGGCGGAAATCCTCGCCGTGGACGGGATCGACGCCGTCTTTATCGGCCCCTCGGACTTGGCCGCTTCCATGGGCGTGCTGGGACAGCAGGAACACCCTGATGTGGTGGCCGCCGTCGAACACTGCATCAAGGTTGCCAAGGCGGCCGGAAAACCGGTGGGTGTGAATGCCTTTGCCGAGGCCACGGCTCGCCGCTACCTGGCCGCTGGTGTGGACTTCATCCTGGTCGGCGCGGACGTAGCACTACTGGCACGGGGCAGCGAAGCCCTCGCCGCCAGTTTCGTGCCTGCGCCCGACGCCGGACCCACCGCCAGTTACTAATCCCCACGCCCCCCCTGCCACTCGCACGCTCGCGGCGGGGCCCTCGGGCGGAACCCACCACACATTTTAAGGGAGCACGTCCATGACAATCACCATTGAGCGCGAAGCAGAGTTACTTGCCTCCGTCCCCACCGGTCTGCTCATCAACGGCCAGTGGCGTGACGCCGCCGGCGGGCGGACCCTGGACGTCCACGACCCCGCCACTGGGAAGCTGCTGGCCTCCATCGCCGACGGCGGCAGCGAGGACGCCCTCGCCGCCCTCGATGCCGCCGCCGCAGCCCAGGCCGGCTGGGCCCGGACCGCCCCGCGCGTGCGCGGGGAGATTCTGCGCAAGGCCTTCGAGCTCGTCACCGAACGGGCCGAAGATTTTGCCTTGCTCATGACGCTGGAAATGGGCAAGCCACTGGCCGAGGCCCGCGGGGAGGTGGCCTACGGCGCCGAGTTCCTGCGCTGGTATTCGGAGGAGGCTGTGCGTGACTACGGCCGCTACCTCACCAGCCCCGAGGGTAAAAACAAGATCCTGGTCCAGCACAAGCCTGTGGGCCCGTGCCTGCTGATCACGCCGTGGAATTTCCCGCTGGCCATGGCCACTCGCAAGGTCGGCCCCGCCGTCGCCGCAGGCTGCACCATGGTGCTCAAGCCGGCGAAGCTCACCCCGCTGACTGCGCAGCTGTTCGCGCAGGTCATGCACGAGGCCGGCCTGCCCGATGGCGTGCTGAATGTGGTTTCCGGCTCCAGCGCCGCGGCCATCTCGGCGCCGCTGCTGAAGGATCCGCGGCTGCGCAAAATTTCCTTTACCGGTTCCACGGAGGTGGGCAAGCGACTCATGGCCGACGCCACGGCGAATGTGCTGCGCACCTCCATGGAACTGGGTGGCAACGCCCCCTTCATCGTGTTTGAGGACGCGGACATGGACAAGGCCGTAGAGGGAGCCATGGCAGCCAAGATGCGCAACATGGGCGAGGCGTGCACGGCCGCCAACCGCTTCCTGGTCCACGAATCCGTGGCCACAGAATTCACCACCAAGCTGGCCGCCCGCATCGGGGCCCTGACGGTGGGCCGAGGCACGGAGGCCGGCACCGACGTCGGACCCATGATCGAAGAAAAGGCGCGTAACGGCATTCATGCCCTGGTGACTGCGGCTGTTGCCGAAGGTGCCACGGTCCTGACCGGCGGCGACGTCGTGGAGGGCGGCGGCTGGTTCTACCAGCCCACGGTCCTGGGCAACGTTCCCAACGACGCGGCAATCCTTTCGCAGGAGATCTTCGGCCCGGTGGCCCCCGTGACCACGTTCTCCGACGAGGACCACGTCATCCGGGTCGCCAACTCCACCGAGTACGGACTGGCCGCCTACCTGTACACGCGGGACTTCTCCCGCCTGCTGCGGGTCAGTGAGCAGTTGGAATTTGGCATGGTGGGCTTCAACGCCGGCGTCATCTCCAATGCCGCTGCACCGTTTGGCGGCGTCAAGCACTCGGGCCTAGGCTGTGAGGGGGGGGTTCCGAGGGCATAGCCGAATACACCAGCACGCAGTACATCGGCATCGCGGACCCGTACGCATAACTAGAACTGGCGCCCCTTAAAGGTGGTGTTGCGCGGCCCCTGGCTTGATAGCCGGGGGCCGCACTGTTGTATTCGGCACTGCCCCGCACGACAGCTCTGCCGGGGCCTGCCCATTTTGTGTGCCGGCGATGCCCGCTGTTGAAGCCGCTAGACGCGTGCGCCCGAGTGGATCTGCGCGAAGAACTGGGCCAGTTCGGCCGTGGCCGTGAGCGGCAGGATGTTGGCCACGTATTGGTCCGGGCGGACCACGACCACCACACCGTCGCGACTGAGCCCGCGCTCGTCGAAGATATCGGCGCCGGGGACCGTCCCGTAGACCTTCTCGTATTCGGTCAGTTTGAACGGTCCAACCTCGGGCTTGAACACTGCCGGAACAGCGTTGATGTCGATGTCCTCATGCCTTTGCTGGTAGATAACCTTCACATCGAACCAGGCATCGGCGTCGAGTCCCTTGGGTGTTGCCGCGAGGGGTGACTCCGGCGAAGTGGACAGCCATTCGGCGAAGTCCGCGACAGGCGAGGCAGCGCCGGCCGGAGAAGGGTCGGCGAAGACGTAGATGCGCCACCGGCCGTCAGCCGTGGCATGGTGGCCCAGGTGCATCGGATTCGTGTCGCAGACCCGGGCGACAAGTGCCGACTTGAAGCGCTTGCCCAGCGGGAACCCGGTGGCCAGCGACTGGTGCGTGGCAACGCCTGTGATCAGCGAGGGGGTGTACTCGGTCATGAAGCCAGCAGGGAATTCGGCGGTGCGCACGTAGAAGTCCTCCAGGGCTGAGGGGCTGTCAAACTCCTCGGGCTTCTTGGCCATCATCGTGGACCATTCCTTGTCAAAATCGATGAGGTTCTTTGCCACGACCTGGCGTTCGGCCGAGTAGGTGGCCAGCAAGCTCTCCTGGCTGCGCCCCTCAAGGACGTGGGCGAGCTTCCAGCCGATGTTGAACCCGTCCTGCATGGAGACGTTCATGCCCTGGCCGGCCTTGGCGGAGTGCGTGTGGCAGGCGTCGCCGGTGATGAAAACGCGCGGGGTGCGCTCGCCAAGCTGCTCGGGGAGCAGGTCATCGAAGCGGTCGGTGAGTCGGTGGCCCACCTCGTACACGCTGTGCCAGGCGACGTTGCGCACCTCCAGCGTATAGGGGGTGATAATGGCGTTGGCCTTGGCGATCATTTCCTCCACGCTTGTCTTGCGGACGTTGCCATTGTCGCCCTCGGGCACCACGCCGAGGTCAACGTACATGCGGAAGAGATGCCCGCCCTCGCGCGGAATGAGCAGGATGGAACCGCCGTCGTGCGACTGGATGGCGCACTTGGTGCGGATATCGGGGAAGTCGGTCTTGGCCAGCACGTCCATGACGCCCCAGGCGTGGTTGGCCTGGTCCCCGGCCATGGTGCAGCCGATCGAGGCGCGGACCTTGCTGCGGGCACCGTCGCAGCCCACCACGTATTTGGCGTGCACCGTCTTCTCCATGCCCTCGTCCGGTCCAGCGCTCCGCACAAGTGTGACCTTCACCGGATAGTCGCCCTCGTCGGCAACTTCGAGGCCTTGGAAATCCCAGCCAGAATCAGGGGTCAGTCGGGCGGCGGAGTTCTTGGCGACGTCGGCAAAGTAGTCGAGCACGCGGGCCTGGTTGACGATCAGGTGCTTGAACTCGCTGATGCCTGTCGCGTCGTCCTTGGCGCGGCCACCGCGGACAATGTGTGTGGGGTTCTCGGTGTCCGGGCGCCAGAACGCCATCTCGGTGATCCAGTAGGCCTCCGCAGTGATCGCCTCGGCAAAGCCAAAGGCCTGGAAGGTCTCGACACTGCGGGCCTGGATACCGTCGGCCTGGCCGATCGCCAGCCGTCCGTCGCGGCGTTCCACAAGGCGCGTGGTGATGCCGGGGAACTGGGCGAGCTGGGCAGCGGTCAGCATGCCAGCCGGGCCCGAGCCGACAATAAGCACATCCACCTCGTCGGGAAGCTCCTCGGGACGGTCAATGCCGGTACCTGCCGCCGCTTGAATGCGCGGGTCACCGGATACGTATCCGTGGTGGTGGAACTGCACAAGAATCTCCTCACTGCACTGTGGGCGGCTTGTTCACCACCATCTAAAATCGTTCACTATCTGAACACAAAGTTCCAATAGTGCACACTAAGCATAATTGTGTGTGCCACCTCACGCAAGCGTGTGGTTCCGAATGCCTTGCATTCCGCCGAGGTGCCCGCCAGTCCCCTCGAGTTTCTGGCCCGCATCTGGAAACGGCGCTGCCGTGGGGATGGACGCAGTTGGTGCCGGCCGCTTCGTGGTTGTCCATGGTGAGTAGACTTCGAACAGAGTGTTCCAATAGCTGATGGGGGAGAAGCTGCCGTGATTGATCCGCGCCGCCAAGCTGTCCTTGTCCGCCCCAGCGCCGGAGGGGAATTCCAGGACAAGACCCGGGATGTTGTCACCTATCGAGCGGACCCGTCCTACGTTTACCTCACGTTCGAGACACGGCATGGCGAAAAGGAATACCGGTACCGCGCAGATCGGGTCGCAATTCTGTGGGACCCTGCGGCTGTTCCTCTCCACACGGGCATCAGAGTCGCGGTAAGCGGCGCCCTCTGGACGGGTGTGACCGAGCTGTGGCGCTTCGAGGGACCTGATGGCCCCTGGTGGCGAATTTTCTATGGCACGTCTGCGCAGCAGGACTACCGAGGCTACCCAGATCACGAGATCGATTTCCGCCAGAACGCCGCGGGGTCACCCCAGGCGACGAGCATTCTCGACTATTGGCGGGGCATCGTCTCAAGTTTGGCAGCAGACGACCCGATCCGGCCGTCATATGAACGTTTGAGCTTCGTCGATTCCAGGAGCGTGCTGGGCAGGTACCTCAACGGGGAACCCCTCGAATCGTCGCACAGGGCGGGCACAATGATCTTCCCGTTCTCCGCAAATCTTAGCCAGCGCGAGGCCCTCGGAACGTGCTTGAGTCACCCTGTCTCGGTGATCGACGGGCCGCCGGGTACCGGAAAGACGCAAACGATCCTGAACCTGATCGCCAACATCATTGCCACGCCCGGCGCCACTGTCGGCGTCGTCTCGTTCAATAATTCGGCGGTGGACAATGTCCGGGAAAAACTTGCCCAGGAAGGAATCGGTTACGTGGTTGCGGGGTTGGGCCGCAAGGAAAAGAGGGCGGAGTTTTTCGCCAGCCAAGCATCCAGAAACGCCGAAGTCGCCGGCCTTTTCGACGGCGGGGCGGTGCCGATGCCGCCGAACGAGCAGATCGCAAGCGTCGACCAGCGCTTGCAACAGTTGCAGGAGACCGAGAGGCACTTGGCCCGGTTGCGGCAGCAAAATGATGCCTTTGAGCTCGAACGCCGCCACTTCAACCGATATCTCCAGCGCCACGAGCCAGCCGAGCTCGGGGGTCTCCCGCTCCTGCGGCAGTCCTCGGGACGCATCCTTGACTACCTCGCCGAGACCTCACTGTGGCGTGCCGATGATGGTCCGATCCTGCGCCTGCGCCGCAAGGTCAGGGGATACTTCCGGTATGGATCTGCCAGATCCTTGGATCCGTATGACTCTGACTCGATGCTTTGCCTGCAACGTGGGTACTACGACAACAAGATCAGCGAGCTTCAGCACGAAATCCGGCAGGCCGAGCAAACGCTGGAGCAGGCTGACATGCCATCGCTGGCCCAGGAACACCGCCGGCTTTCATCGCAGGCGCTTCGGGCGGGCCTTCAACAGCGTTACTCCCCATTGTCAGCGGAAATTTACGAGCCGCCGACGTACAAGCGGCAGTTCGCGAAGTTCACCCGGGATTACCCCGTCATTCTCAGCACGTGCCATTCGCTGGGCTGGAGCCTCCCCGAGGGATATCTGCTCGATTATCTGATCATCGATGAGGCGTCCCAGGTCGATTTGCTTGCGGCCGGGCTTGCGTTAAAAAATGCCCGGAATGTGATCGTTGTTGGTGATCTCCGCCAGATCCAGCACATCGCCAACAAGTCGGCGCGTGCGGGTGCACCACCGGCACCGGCTTACGACTATCAGCAACACAACATCTTGTCTTCCTTGATCGCGCTTTATGGCGATGACCTCCCCCGAACAATGCTGCGGGAGCACTATCGCTGTGATCCGGCAATCATCGGTTTCTGCAACAAGAAGTTCTACGACGGACAGCTGGTACCGTTCACGAGCAGTGTGCCAGGATCGCATCCGCTGAGAATAGTGCGCACCGCTGAGGGAAACCACATGCGGGAACATCAAGGAGGCGGGCGTTCAAACCAACGGGAGATTGACGTTGTGGTCCAGGACGTCATCCAGCAATACTTTGCCGACACCGACAGGGACAAGATCGGCATTGCAACGCCGTACCGGCTTCAGGCCGGCAAATTCACCGAGCAGTTGACCGACATTCGGGCAAGTACAGTCCACAAGTTCCAGGGCCGGGAGAAGGAAGTGGTCATCATGAGCACGGTCTTGAACGAGAACGTCAAGGGGAGAAACGGCCTGGACTTCGTGGACGACCCCCATTTGGTCAACGTGGCAGTCTCACGTGCGCAGAAGCACTTCGTGCTCGTCACCAACAGCGGCATGCTGCCCAAGAGCCGCAACCTTCGGGATCTGATTGACTACATCCAATATCACGATCCCGAGCAGGAGGTTTTTGAGAGCACAATCGTGTCCGTTTTCGACCTGTTGTACAAGGACTACTCACCTCGCCTGAGGCCGCTCGCAGGCCGGCTGAGGCGCAGGACCGGATTCGCTTCTGAAAACATTGTTTGGACTATGCTCAACGAGATACTCGAAGAAGGGCCGTATGGCGATTTCACTGTGGCCGACCAGGTCGTCCTGCGAAACCTTCTCCCGGACCTGACCAGGCTCACCGCCGAGCAGGCAGCCTACGTCAGGCACCGGGCAACGACTCTCGACTTCGTGGTGTACAACCGAATCAGCAACAGGCCTGCCTTCGCAATCGAAGTCGACGGCTTCGCATTCCATGAAAACGACCCCCGGCAACAAGTTCGGGATGCCCACAAGGATGCGATCTGCGCCATCCACCAGATCCCCCTTCTGCGGCTGCCCACCACAGGCAGCGGAGAGGAACGACTAATACGGCAGTGGCTTGACGCCAGTGCGTGAGCCAGGGCCGCCGCACCCATTGCCAGGATGCGATGGAGGATTACGGCAGCCTGGCGGCGTGGGCGGCCGCCGTTTCCAGCAGCCGCGGCACGCCAGCTTCCAGGGCGGCCCCGAACGCCGACCCATCCGCACGCTCCCCGCGCTTCCACCGCGTGTGGATGGCCTCGCTGAAAATGGCCGCCTTCCACAGTGCCAGCGCCTGATACCAGGGCAGCGCGGACAGGTCCAGGCCGAAGTGCGCGTTGTAGCGCTGCGCCATTTCGGTGCGGTTGAGGTAGCCGGGCTGCGCTGTCACGGGTGTCATTTCCAGCAGCGTGGACGGCGTGCCAGCCTGCGCATAGGTTGCGGTGAGGTAACCCAGGTCCGCCAAAGGGTCGCCCAACGTTGCCATCTCCCAGTCCAGCACCGACTTCACGTGCGCGGGGCCCTGCGGGCTGAACATGAGGTTCCCCAGCCGGTAGTCGCCGTGAATCAGTGCATGGCGCTGGGTGTTCGGCCGGTTCTCCTCAAGCCACCGCGCCAGCTCAGCCACCTGCGGCAGGTCACGGGTGCCACCCATCTCCCACAGCGCCGAAAACCTCTGCACCTGCCGTTGCAGGTATCCGTCGGGGCGCCCAATCCCGGCAATGTCACCGCTTTCAATATCCACCGAATGCAGCGTGACGAGCATGTCGGCGGCCGCTTCGCTCGTGGCGCGGCGCTGCTCCGGGGCGTCCAGATGCGCCGGAACGGTATCCGTCACCACGTCACCGTCCACATGGCTCATCACATAAAACGGCACACCCAGTACGTTGGCGTCCGCACACACAGCCAGGATTTTCGGCACCGGAATGCCCAGCGGCGCCAGCAGCGACTGGAGGTGCGCCTCCCGGACCATGTCGTGCGTAGTGGGCGGCAGCGGCGGCCGCGGTCCCCTGCGAAGTACGACGTCGGCCCCGTGCCTTTTGATGCGAAAGGTCACGTTGGACTGTCCCTCGCCAATGCGGTGCGCGTGCACGGGTCCGGACCCGATCCCGGCAGCATCCAGGAATTCCGCCACACGTTCAAGGATCAGCAGGGGCTGTCGGTCCGCCTGGGAGGCTTCCGCTGTTGTCTGGACAATGTCCGCCATGCCGCCCATCAGCGTTCCCCTTCGTGGATGTGGGCTGCGCCCTGAAACAGTTCGCCACCCTCAACGGCACGGCGCCGGTCTGCGGCTGCCCGCCGGGCGATGGCCCATTTGTGGGTTTCCGTGGAGCCGTCATAGATGCGGAAGGGGCGCACCTCGTTCAGGTACTGCGCCAGCGGCAGGGCGTCGGACACGCCGTCGCCCCCGCACAGTTGCACGGCCCTGTCGATCACCCGGTAAACAGCTTCGGAGCAGTGCACCTTGGCGATGGAGGACAACGCCGAACCGGCCTTCGGATCCACGGCCAGCAGTAACGCACACTTGGTGATGATCGCGTCGGACGTTTCAATGTCAATAGCCGACTGCGCAATCATCTCCTGCGCGATGCCCAGCTGTGAAAGGTGCGCACCGAAGATCTCCCGCGTGTTGGCACGGTCCAGCATGATGTCCATGGCCCGCCGGGCCAGCCCCAGCCAGCGCATGCAGTGCGTCAGCCGGGCCGGGCCCAGCCGCAGCTGCGCATACTTGAATCCCAGTCCTGCCTCCCCAAGAACCGCCGAGCCCGGGACGTGGACGCCGTCGAAAACCACATGCGGATGCCCGCCGGGCAGATACCTGTCGGTGGTGTGGATGGGGGCACCGAGCCGCACGCCCGGCGTATCCATCGGCACCAGAAACATGGTGGCACCAGCCAGCGCCTTGCCGCCATCACCGTCGTTGCTTGTACGCGCCATGACGATGGCAAATTGGGCGAAGGTGGCGCCGCTGGTGAAACGCTTGCGACCGTCGATCCGCCACCCACTGCCGTCGCGGACGGCCGTGGTGGCCAGGGCCTCCGGGTCGGATCCGGCCCCGGGATGCGGCTCGGACATGGCAAAGCATGAGCTGATGTCTCCGGTGGCCAGCGGGACAAGGAACCGCTTCTTTTGTTCGGCGGTGCCGATCAGGTTCAGCATGTGCATATTGCCCTCATCCGGCGCCATGCAATTGAGCACCGCCGGGCCAATGGGCGAATATCCTGCCGCCTGAAACACGGGCGAGTAGTGCTCCAGGGCCAGCCCCTGCCCGCCATATTCCACGGGCATGTGCGGGGCAAACACCCCGGCTTCCCGCGCAGCCTGCGCCAATTCGCGCCGGACCGTCAGGTTCAGGGCCTGGCCCGGCCGAGGCTCGGCGGGGATCACGGCGCTGCGGATGAAGTCCCGCGTGCGCTGCCGCAGGTCCTCAACGGACTCCGGGTACAGCCCGGCCTGGGGTGTGCTGTTCACGTGCTGCTCCTTGCATGGAAGTTGCTTGACTGCCGTGTCCGCCTCACAAAAGCCGCGCTCAGCCGAGCCCGCCCGCGTTGCGCAGACCGCCGTCGAGCGTGAGGATTTGGCCCGTCACCCAGGAGGCATCGGAGGAGGCGAGGTAGGCAACTGCGGAGGCAACGTCGTCGGGCTCCCCCAAACGCTCCAGCGGATAGGCAGCAGCAACCTCGGCTTCGCGGCCCTCGTACAGGGCCCGGGCAAACTTGGTCCTGACCACGGCCGGTGCCACGGCGTTCACCCGGATGTGCGGCGCCAGCTCCACGGACAGCGTGCGGGTCAGCTGGGAAACGGCTGCCTTGCTGATGCCGTACAGACCCAAACCCGGGGCGGGGACGTCGCCACTGACGGAGGACATGTTCACCACGTTCCCGCGCCGCGCCCGGAACCCCAGCCCGGGGTGCGCCAGCACGGCCTGCGTCCAGGCGAGGGTGCTCAGGACATTGACCTCAAAAATCTTGCGCCCCGCGTCCAAGTCCGCCGTTTCCAGCGGCCCGAACACGGGGTTGATGCCGGCGTTGTTGACCAGGACGTCCAGCCCGCCAAAATGATGTTCGGCTGCGGCCAACACCTCCGCGCGGTGGTGCGGGTCCTCCGCGTGGCCGGCCATGGCTATGGCGTTTCCGCCGAGGGCCGCGAGCGCCTCATCCAGCTGTTCCTGGCGGCGGGCTGTGATGAGGACGCTGGCGCCCTCGGCGGCGAGCCGCTGGGCCACGGCCAGCCCGATCCCCCGGCTGGCGCCCGTAATGACGGCCGCCTTGCCCAGGAACCTCTGGGCAAGGTGCAGTGGTGCGGGCGGGCCGTGGTGGGGCATGGTGGTCCTCTTCGTTGAGTCTCCGGCTTACTTGGCAGTAACTACTGCCAGCATGCTGCGGAAACCAGCAACGGTCAAGGGATCGGGCTCTTGCTAGTCATTGCTGCGAACTGCTCAGCCCTTGTCGCGAAGGGCGTTGCGCTGCGCGGCGCCCGCGGCCTCCGAGACGTGCAACTGCTCGGGGGTGCGGCCGTCACGGTTCAAGGGCGGGCAGAGTTCCTCGCGCATGGCGTCCTCGAGGCCGGCTACGGGCTCAAGGCTGTCCACCACGGCAAACGCCATGCCAAGGTTGGCCACTATCCAGGCGCTGAGCACCTCTTCGTCCACGTCGGTCAGGCGCGGGTGGGCGGATTTTCCGTGCCACTGCGCCTGCAAGCCCAGAATGGCAGCCAGGGAACGGCGGAGCGTGGACTTGGAGGTTTGCACCGCGTGGTGCTTGGCACGGCTGCGTAAGTTCGTCGCCTTGCCCACATACAGCAAGTCACCGCGCTTGAGCGGGGCCAACTCGGCGGGCCAGTTCGCGTCCTTGGGCAGGGCACCTGTCAGGTAAATCTTGTAGATGCCGGGGGCGAAGGGCATCGCCTGCCAGGCCTTGTTGGCAGGGGCCGTGGCTGTCCATTTGAGATCATTCATGCGATTGACCCTACGGCAACGCTGCACCAAACCACTCTTCAGACCGCTCGTCAGATAGCTCTTCAGATCGCCGCCGTCCTTCCGCAACCACCGGGTCCGGGGCACCTCATGCAGCTTCCGGGCATTCTATTGGGCACCTGATGCGGGTGTGGGCATTCTGTTGGGCACCTGATGCGGGTCCCGGCATTCTATTGGGCACCTGATGCGGGTGATCGAACGGATCACCCGCATCAGGTGCCCAACAGAAAGTGCTGACCTCGTGGAACCGGCGACTAGGCGTCGGCGTAGTCCTCTTCCAGCTCAAATTCCACCGTGGCAAGGATTTCCTTGGTTTCCGGGTGGATCATGACAGCCTCGGCGTCGCCCTCGAGCATGATGAACTCACCCTGATCCGTCCTGAAGTGCCAGGCCAAAACAGTCTCGCCTTGGTGCTCAAAGTTTGGATCGCCCATGGTGATCTTCTCCAGCTCGTGGCCTGCCTCGGCGCAGAGTTCGCGGATGATGAGCTCAAAATCGGGCGCATCCTCCAGCTCTGCCTCCTCGGCTTCGGCCTGGCGCTGCGCCAAGTTCGGAATCCCGGCCACGCGTGCAGCGATGTGCGCCTCAAGTTCCTGCTCATCCAGCACCTGCAGGCCCGGCTGGCTTCGCAGCCACACGGCATTGAGCCCCGTTACGTCTTCGGACTCCAGCAGTTCCTCAAACTCACCGTCGAGCGCTTCCATGGTGGCGACGGCGTCGGACGGGCCGGACTCCTCGTCACTTTCACCTTCAAGGTAGGCCTCCATGTCCGTCTCGGACAGGGAGTCGTAGTGTTCAATGGTGCGCTCGAACAGTGCCAGGTGTTCCTTGGCGCCCATGCCCTCCAGGCCCTCGCGAATGTAGTTGTCCAGTTCGTCCCGGTCGGGGGTCATGAACACATACTGGGCAAAGCCACCCTCGAGCATCTGGGTCAGGTAAAAGTCAACGAAGTAGCTACGCAGGGCGTTCGGGGCGATTTCCTCTGCGCTCAGAAGCGACTGGTACATGGCGTTCACCACCTCCACGTTGTCTCCCACAACATCTTCGTTGCTGGCAGCTGCGCCTTCGGTGGTCAAAATGACAGGGAGTTGTTGCGTGGTCATGAAAGTTCCTCACTGTTGGGAGCCAAGGTGTTGCTGACACCTTCACGCTATGTCTCCCCCGGCCCATTCTGGCTGTGCACCAGGTGAACGTCAGGCGAAGACTTGACAGCAGTCCGTTTACCGCCCCTCGTGGGCAGCAAGGAATTTGTACACCTCTGTCTCGTCGACGCCGGGAAACGCCCCTTGCGGCATGGCTGCCAGCAGGTGCGAGTTGGCCCGCGTGGACGGCCAGGCATTGCCGGCCCACTCGGCTGAAAGCTCCGCCGGAGGCCTGCGGCAGCAGCCCGGATCCGGGCACTTGGACTGCGATCGCTCGGTGGTTTCCCTGCCCCGGAACCACTTCACATGCGCATACGGCACCCCGATGCTCAGTGAGTACTCGCCCGAGGAATGGCGCTCGGTGCGGGCCGTGCACCAATAGGTGCCCACGGCCGTGTCCGTGTACTGGTTGAAGGCGCGGAACTTATCCGGCACCTCGAAAACCGCCCGTGAAGTCCAGAATCGACAAACTGCCTGCCCTTCGATGGCGCCCGTGTGATCGGCAGGGAAGTTCACGCCGTCGTTCTCATAAGCCTTGTGGATGATCCCGGATTCATGAACCTTCTGGAAGTGCGTGGTGATGCCTAAATGCTCGGTGGCCAGGTTGGTGAATCTGTGCGCGGCCGTCTCATAGGAAACAGCAAACGCATCCCGGATGTCCTCGATGGCCAGCTCCTTGGCGGCCTTGGCTTCCTTGAGGAAGTCCACGGTGGCCCGCTCGGGCATGAGTAGGGATGCGGCGAAATAGTTGGTGTAGACGCGCTGGCGCAAAAAGTCTGCATAGTTCGTTGGCGTTTGATGCCCCAAAACGTAGTGCCCCAGCGCCTGCAACAGCACCGAGCGGGGATCGTGGTCGGAGCGCTGGCCCTGCGTGAGATAAATTCGGCGATTCTTCAAATCCGTCACCGAGCGGGTGGAGTGCGGCAAATCCCCCACATAGTGCAGGTCAAAACCCAGGTGCTCTGCCACGTCGGCGGCCACATGGTGGGACAGCGGCCCGCGGTCATGACCCACCTTAGTCAACAGCTCCTGGGCTTGGCGTTCAATCTCCGGGTAGTAGTTGTTGCGCTCGCGCATTTCCATCCGCAACTCATTGTTGGCCCGGCGTGCTTCCTCCGGCGTGGCCGACTGCTCATCCAGGCGCCGTTCCAACTCGTGCTGCAGGCCCACCAGCGACTCCAGCACTTCAGTGGAAAGCCGCGAACTGACGCGAACTGTGGGCAGTCCCAGCGACTGATACAGCGGACCCCGCTGGGCCCTTTCGAGCTCGATTTCCAGCGCCGCGCGCCGACTGGGCGGCTCGGCTCCCAGCAGTTGGTCAAGCCCCACGCCGAGCGCCACGGCCAGGTGCTGAAGCAGCGTCAATTTGGGCTCGCGCTTACCGTTTTCAATGAGGGAAAGTTGCGACGGCGCCGCCCCCACCTTTTCGCCGAGGTCGTCCAGGGTCATGCCCAGATTCTTGCGCAGGTGCCGCACCCGCCGGCCCAGGGAAATAATGTCCAACTCAGCGTTTGCGTCGGCTGCCTTGCCACGCGACTCCCGCACTTCGGCTGTGTTCCATCCCACATTAGTCATTTCTTGACAATACGTGAAGAAGTGCCAATCTTTCCAGTGTTTACCCCTAGAAACTCCTTGAAAACCTCTGAATAGTAGAAATCACGAAGAAGAACCACAGGATCCCGGGATTTCGGTCACCGACATCCCCATCGCAAAGGAGCGAGAACCATGAGCGCAGCATTTGAACCCGCAATGACCCCGGAGCAGAGCAATGCACAAGCTGCCGCAGCACTGGAACTCGAGTGGTCGGCCAACCCCCGCTGGGACGGGATCGAACGCACGTACTCAGGTGCCGACGTCGTAAAGCTGCGCGGACGGGTCACCGAGGAACAGACCCTGGCCCGCCGCGGAGCGGAAAAACTCTGGGACCAGCTGCGCAATGCCGGCCCCGACGGCTACACCAACGCACTCGGCGCCCTCACCGGCAACCAGGCCGTGCAGCAGGTCAAGGCCGGGCTGAAGGCCATCTACCTTTCCGGCTGGCAGGTTGCCGCCGACGCCAACACCTCCGGCAACACGTACCCAGACCAGTCCCTCTACCCGGTGAACTCGGTCCCCACCGTGGTTCGGCGCATCAACAACGCCCTGCTGCGGGCCGACCAGATTGAATTCTCCGAAGGCAAGCAGAGCGTTGAAGACTGGCTGGTGCCCATTGTGGCCGACGCCGAGGCCGGCTTTGGCGGGCCGCTGAACGCCTACGAGCTGATGAAGTCCATGATCGGCGCCGGCGCGGCGGGCGTGCACTGGGAAGACCAGCTGGCCAGCGAAAAGAAGTGCGGTCACCTGGGCGGCAAAGTTTTGATCCCCACGGCCCAACATGTCCGCACGCTGAACGCGGCAAGGCTCGCATCCGACGTCGCCGGCGTCCCGTCGGTCATCATTGCCCGCACCGACGCCGAGGCCGCCACCTTGATCACCTCCGATGTGGATGACCGCGACAAGCCGTTCATCACCGGCGAGCGCACCCCCGAAGGTTTCTACCATGTGCGCAACGGGATTGAACCGTGCATTGCCCGGGCCCTGGCTTACGCACCGCACGCCGATCTCATCTGGATGGAAACCGGCACCCCGGACCTGGAGTTGGCAAAGAAATTTGCCGACGCCGTCCACGCAGAATTCCCCGACCAGATGCTTGCCTACAACTGCTCGCCGTCGTTCAACTGGAGAAAACACTTGGACGACGCCACCATTGCCAAGTTCCAACGTGAACTCGGCGCCATGGGCTTCAAGTTCCAGTTCATCACCCTGGCTGGCTTCCACGCCCTGAACTACTCGATGTTTGACCTCGCCCACGGTTACGCCCGGGATGGGATGAGCGCCTACGTCGAACTGCAGGAGCGCGAATTTGACTCCGAAGACCGCGGCTATACCGCTACCAAACACCAGCGCGAAGTGGGCACAGGCTACTTTGATCTGGTGGCGAGCGCCCTGAACCCCAACAGCGGCACCCTCGCCCTGGCCGGCTCCACCGAAGCCCAGCAGTTCCACTAACCTCCCCCAACTGTGACGCACTTGTTGCTGAAAATGTACACGTTTTCAGCAACAAGTGCGTCACAGTTCCCCAGACTTGGAGCGCATCCCATGAACTCGACGAACAGCCTGAACGGAATCACGTTCAACGGCATCACCCTGACCGAACCGCCCATCCACCGCCAAAACGAGATTCTCACCCCCGAGGCCCTGGATTTCATCGCAGCCTTGAACCGCAGCACCACGGCACGGCGCACGGAGCTGTTGGCAGCCCGCAAAACACGGCGCACCCAGATCCTCAGCGGCACCGATCCCCGCTATCTGAGCCACACCTCTCACATCAGGGCGGATCCAAACTGGCGCGTGGCCCCGCCGGCACCGGGTTTGGAAGACCGCCGGGTTGAGATCACGGGACCGGTTGATAAGAAGATGACCATCAACGCCCTGAATTCCGGGGCCAAGGTGTGGCTGGCCGACATGGAGGATTCCTCCACCCCCACCTGGGGCAATGTGATCCGTGGCCAGCTGAACTTGATCGACGCCCTGGAGCGCCGTATCGATTTCACCAGCCCCGAGGGCAAGGAGTACAAGCTGGCTCCGGCTGCGGACCTGCCCACCATTGTGGTCCGTCCCCGCGGCTGGCACCTGCCGGAGAAGCACCTGCTCATCAACGGCAAGCCCATGGCTGGCGGGATCGTGGATTTCGGTTTGTACTTCTTCCACAATGCCCGGCGTTTGATCGCCCAGGGCAAGGGCCCGTACTTCTACCTGCCGAAGATTGAAAACCACTTGGAGGCACGCCTCTGGAACGACATCTTCATCCAGGCCCAGGATCTGCTCGGCATCCCGCAGGGCACCATCCGTGCCACAGTTTTGATTGAGACCATCACGGCCGCCTTTGAGATGGAGGAAATCCTCTACGAACTGCGCGACCACGCCTCGGGCCTGAACGCTGGCCGCTGGGACTACTTGTTCTCGGTGATCAAGAACTTCCGCACCCGTGGCCCGCGCTTTGTGCTCCCGGACAGGAACCAGATCACCATGACGGCCCCGTTCATGCGCGCCTACACCGAACAGCTGGTCCGCGCCTGCCACACCCGCGGCGCCATGGCCATTGGCGGCATGGCCGCGTTTGTCCCCAACCGCCGCGACCCGGAGGCCAACGCGAACGCCATGGCAAAGGTCCGTGCCGACAAAACCCGAGAGGCTAATGACGGCTTTGACGGCTCCTGGGTGGCCCACCCGGACCTGGTTCCCGTGGCCATGGAGGTCTTTGACGAGGTTCTTGGCTGGAACCCGAACCAGCTCAGCCGCACCCGGGATGAGGTCGAACTCGATGACAGGGCCCTGCTGGACATTGCCGGGACCCAGGGCAACATCACCGAGCAGGGCATCCGCGACAACATCTGGGTGGGTATTCAGTACATCGAGTCCTGGCTCCGCGGCCATGGCGCCGTCGCCCTGAACAACCTCATGGAGGATGCCGCCACAGCGGAAATCTCCCGGTCCCAGATCTGGCAGTGGATCCACAGCCAGGCCATCACCGACACCGGCGAACTCATCACTTTTGACTGGGTGAAGGAGATGCTGGAGGAGGAATTTGGGAAGATGCCTCGCTTCGACGCCGACAGGTTCGACGACGCCCTGGAGATCTTCGAGGCGGTGGCCCTGGGCGAGGACTTCCCGGCCTTCCTGACCACCTCCGCCTACAACAACTACCTGCGCGAAACCCCCGAACCAGCTCCCGTTGGCGAGAGAGAACTGGCCGCAGCATAGATTTGGTTGATTCACCGGACGCGTCGCCACTGCAAGCCCGAGATCCGGGTTCCGGTGAATCACCATTAATTCCCGTCGAACGGGGAGTAGTTGTTGATGTTCACGGCGAACATCAACAACTACTCCCCGTTCGCGTGGCGGGGGGCGGAATAATCGCCGCACTCCGCCGGTTGGGCGAAGTATGAAGATTGAGATCTGGTCCGATGTGGCCTGCCCCTGGTGCTATATTGGCAAGCGCCGTTTTGAAACCGCACTGAACGCGTTCCCGCACAAGGATTCCGTGGAGGTGCAGTGGCGCAGCTACCAGTTGGACCCCACCATCCCCGAGCACTACGACGGCACCGAGCTGAGCTACCTCAGCGAGCGCAAGGGCATGGACCCGGCACAGGTAAAGGGCATGTTCGCCCACGTCACCGAGCAGGCTGCCGCCGAAGGCCTGAACTACAAGTTCGACGACGTGGTGGTGGCCAACAGCTTCAACGCCCATCAGTTGCTGCACTTGGCTGCTGCCCAGGGAAAGGGCGACGCCGTTAAGGAAGCCCTGCTGTCGGCCCACTTTGAGCACGGGGTGGACATTGGCTCCCGCGAAGCCCTGGTGAAGATCGGCACCGACGCTGGACTGGACGCCATTGAGATCATCGAGGCTCTGGACACCGACCAGTACGCCGACGAGGTCCGCCACGACTTTGCCGAGGCCCGTGCCATTGGTGTGACCGGAGTGCCGTTCTTTGTCATCGACAGGAAATACGGCATCTCCGGCGCCCAGCCAGCAGCCATGTTCACGCAGGCGCTGGAGGAGGCCTGGCGGGAGGCCAACCCCCTGACCATGGTGGGCACGGGCGACTCCGAGGCCTGCGGCCCCGACGGCTGCGCCATCTAAAGCAGCACCTCCCTGCAGGCCGGCCGGTTTCCACCGGCCGGCCCGCTTTTTGCTTGGGCCCCGATTCTGGGTAAAGGGCAGATCCGGGGTGGCACGGCGCTGCCTGCTGTGACGTAGGCTGGGATTTCTTGCAGTTCCCGCTGTTGTTTCGAACGGAGCCCTCCATGCACCAAACGCCAACCGTCCCCTGGTTCAGGCGCCTGCCGCTGTCGGCAGTCATCGCCAGTGCTGTTGCCGTGGCGCTTGTGGCGGGGTTGGCCGGAGGCTGGATCGCTGCCCTGTTGACGCGTCCCGCAGCTGACACCAGCGTTTCTGCTGGTGCTGGAGTGTGTGATTCCACGGCAGTTGCCAATCAGGTGCTGCCCGGAGTGGTCACAGTCTCCGTCAGTAGTGGCGAGGCGAGCGGGGTGGGAAGCGGTGTCATCGTCCGCAAGGAGGGTTACATCATGACGAACAACCACGTCATTTCCCCGGCAGCAAACGGCGGCACCATCGAGGTGCTGTTCAGCGACGGCACCAGCTCCGAGGCCGAGCTTGTGGGCCGCGACCCCAAGTCGGATCTTGCTGTCCTGAAGGTAAAGTCCGGCAAGGCCCTGCCAATCGTTGGGCTGGGCAAGTCCGCCAGTGTTTTGGTGGGACAGCCGGTGGTGGCGCTCGGCGCCCCCCTGGGCCTCTCCAGCACTGTCACCTCGGGTATTGTCAGCGCGCTGGGCCGAAACGTTCCCGTCCCGAGCGACGACGACTCAACAGCCGTATTGGTCGGCGCCATCCAAACCGATGCCTCCATCAACCCAGGAAATTCCGGCGGCGCACTGGTTGACTGCTCCGGGAAACTGATTGGCATCAACAGCGCCATCGCCACCATCCCCAATGATGCCAATGTTTCCACCGGCAGCGTGGGCATCGGATTCTCCATCCCAGTCGATCTGGCGGCCCGGATCACCGAGCAACTCATCGACACGGGCAAGGTTGCCTACCCGTTCTTCGGCGTGAGCGCCGTTCCGCTCCCGCCCGAAGCCGCAGCAAAGTTTGGCGTACAGGATGGCCTGTACTTGCAGGCCGTGGCCACCGGCGGCCCCGCAGCCAAGGCCGGCCTGAAGCCCGGCGATGTGGTGACACTTTTGGACAAGCAGCCGGCCACCAGCATCGCCGTCCTCACCGAAGTCACGCTGGCCCGCAAGGCCGGCGACACCGTCCAGGTCACCTACGTCCGGGACGGCAAGACAGCCACCACCAAGCTCACGTTGGGAACCATCCCCTAGGATCCGGGGTGGGAATAGGCGACGATCGCAATCCTGCTGCCGTCGGGCGACCAGCTGGGCACATTCATGGTGCCCTGCCCGCCAAACACATGGGCAAGATCGCGGGTGGTCCCGTCATTTTCCAAGAGCCGTACGACGACGTCCACGTCCGCCGGGTGCCCCAGCGTGCCGGGCGGAAAGCTCACATAGGCCAGCCGATTACCATCCGGTGACGGATGCGGGAACCAGTTGACGCGCTCGTCATGGGTGAGCTGCTGGGGAGCGCCGCCGCTGGCTGGCATGCGGAAGAGCTGGGCATGTCCCGGGACAGTGGAGCCACGTTCGGAGTTGAAGTAGATCCACTGCCCGTCGGGCGAAAACTCGGCGCCGTCGTCAGGAAAGTGATCGTCGGTGAGTTGTAGATCCGGCCCGCCCGCCGATGGCACAAGGTAAACGTTGGTGCGGACCTGGCCGTCGCTGACCGCCAGACCAATGTAGGCAAGCATGGTGCCGTCCGGGGAAACCCCGTGCAGATAGTGCTTGAAATTTGCCCCACGGTCATTGGTAACCCGACGCGGTGGGCCTGCACTTCCAGCGTCGAGGCCGACGGCGTAGATGTGGCCGTCCTCGCTGGAAACGTAGGCGGTTCGCCCGTCGGGGCTGATGACATGGTCATTGTTGATTTCGGCAATGCCGCCCAGGTCGACCTCCTGGAGGCCTCCGGCGTCGACCCCCAGCTGGAACAGCCGGCCGCCACCATTGATGAGCAGTGACGAGCCGTCCGGGCTCCAATTCGGGGCCTCAAAGAGCACGGTGCCGCTGGAGTGCCGCAGCGTTGCAGCGCCGCTCTGTACATCAACGACGTAAAGCTCGGCGCGCTGGCCGGGCTGGAGCATTCGTACCACGGTGGTTCCTCCATCTATTGGGCGGCGTGCCAATCGTTGATGCCCGCGGCGTGCCAAACTGGCGGGGGCGTATCAAATTTCGCACGCCCCCGCCAGTTTGGCACGCCGTCGAGCATTGGTGTCCGGCTAGGGTCAGGCCAGAAATGATTCCCGGGCCGGGTTGCTCACCACGGGGACAGCCCGGAGCTGGTTCGGCTGAGCCACCCAACCAACACCGTTGGCCAGGACACGCTGCACCTGCGGGTGGTGGTAGACGGGGTATTCCTGATCGCCCGGGCTGAAGTAAAAGATCCGGCCCTTGCCGCGGGAGAAGGTCACGCCGGAGCGGAACACCTCGCCCCCGGCAAAGGAGCTGATGAAGATCAGATCATCCGGCTCCGGGATGTCGAACAGCTCTCCGTACATCTCCTGTTCCGGGATCACGATGGGACTTTCGACGCCGGCCGCGATGGGATGCGACGGCTTGACGGTCCACACGAGCTCGCGTTCGCCCTCATTGCGCCACTTCAGCGAGCAGGTGGTGCCCAGCAGCCGCGTGAAGATTTTGGCAAAGTGCGCCGAGTGGAGCGCCACCAGGCCCATGCCGCCCAGCACGTGGCGCTGCATGCGCTCCACCACTTCCTCGGAGACGGCGTCGTGGGCAATGTGCCCCCACCACAGCACGACGTCGGTCGCCGCCAGGGTTTCCTCGCTCAAGCCATGCTCGGGGTCGGCCAAGGTGGCGGTGGAAATGTTGGCGTCCGGGTAGTACTCGCGCAGGGAATCGGCGATGGCGCCGTGCATGCCTGTGGGGTACATGTCCTTGATGGTGGCGGGCTCGTTGTTGAGCTCGTGGACGCCCTCGTTCCAAACAAGAATATTGAGCCTTTCAGCCATGGCTAGAGCCTCACTTCACGCTGTTCGAGGGCGGATTTGTAGCACGCGTCAATGATAAGTGCCCGGGTCAGCGCCACGGAGCCGTCGTATTGGCGCCACACTTCTGCACCGCCACGGATGGCTGCGACGAATTCATCCACCACTGCCTGGTGGTTGCCGTCTTCGAGGGGCTCTGCCGCATAGTCGGCGTTGACCTCATCCTTGTCCGTGAAGATGCGCAGCCCCGAATCGGAAATCGCATGCGAGTGTGCGGCCCGCAGTTCGGCGCCGCCGTCGGTCCCGTAAACACGGAAGCCCATGAGGTCCGCGGGGTCGCGGTAGCTGGCCCAGCCGGCCTCAATGACCAAGGTGACACCGCCTTCCAGACGAATGAATGCCGAGGCGAAATCCTCCACCTCAAACTTGTTGTTTGACGACGCCGCAATGTAGGTGGCGTCGCCGCCGCGGCCCTGGGTGCCTAGTTCCGAGTACGTGGATGCGGAGACGGAGACGACCTTGGGCTCGCCCAGCAGGTGTAGTGCGTAGTCCAGGACGTGCACGCCGATGTCGGCCAGCGGTCCGCCGCCGGAGAGTTCGGGGTTGGTGAACCAGCTACCCAAGGTGGGGATGCCGCGGCGGCGCAGCCAGGAAGCCTTGGCGTAGTACGGGCGCCCCAGTTCGCCCTGGTCAATGATGGACTTGAGCTTCTTGACGTCACCACGGCGGCGGTGGTTGAACACCACATCCAAAACGCGGCCGGCCTTGCGGGCGGCGGCCACCATGGCCGTGCCTTCCTCGCCGTTGCGGGCTAATGGCTTTTCGCTCAGGACATGCAGCCCGCGTTCCAGTGCGGCGACGGTGATGGGCGCATGCAGAAACGTGGGGACGGCAACGCTGACGGCATCCAGACCGTCCAACTCCAGCAGGTCCTCCCAGCGGGCAAACCCGTGCGGGATGCTGTAGTCGGCCTGGAGCTGGGCCAGAAGTTCGGCTTCCATGCCGGCCACGGCAACAACCTCAACTCCGGCAACTTTGCTGAAGGCCTTGATGTGCTGCTGGCCGGCCCAGCCAACACCCACCACGCCGATTTTCAGCGGTGCGGACCTACTCATACGCGTTTCACTCATGGATTGCCTTTTCTTGCTTCGACGAGGCAGGCGGACGGGACCCAATCTGGGCGAACGGATCACGGGCACCGGCTGCTGGCGATTGTGCAAGCCGGCGCGTCCAAGGACGGGCCGGCTTGCCGAACAAGAACTAAATCTAGAGGAACTTATGACGACGGTCAATCAAAAGTGCTCGTCATTGGAAAGTTACTGAAAACAGGAACATTTTTTGAGACTGGCAGATCGAACACATTCGATGCCACCGACTTATGCCACAAGCCTGGCAAAAGTGCCGCAAGCAGCCATGCTGCACCCCCGGGTAGAGTTTCACTGCCTGGGGTGCGGCATGGGCACCCTCTACTTCACGGCACCGGCCGTCAGTCCTGCCACAAAGTTCTTTTGCAGCAGCAGGAAGCCGATCACGATCGGAATGCTGACCACCACCGAGGCGGCCATGATCTGGTTCCAGTAGACGTTTGTCTGGGTGGAATACAGCTGCAGACCAACGGCCAGGGTCCTGTTGGCGTCAGTTGTCATGACGGAGGCGAACAGCACCTCACCCCAGCTGGTCATGAAGCTGTAGATGGCCACGGCAACCAGTCCCGGCCGGGCGGCGGGCAGGATCACCCGGATCAAGGCGCGCATGGGGCCGCAGCCGTCAACTTTCGCCGCTTCATCGAGTTCTCGCGGGATGCCGTCAAAGTACCCTGCCAGCATCCAGATGGAGAACGGCAGTGAGAAGGTCAGGTACGTGATAATCAACCCGACCCTGGTCCCCACCAGCTGCACGCCGAAGTTCGTGTTGATGTTCACGAAGATCAGGAACAACGGCAGCAGAAACAGCACGCCAGGCAGCATCTGGGTAGACAGCACAGTCCCGGAGAAGAGGTTCCGGCCACGGAAGGTGTACCGGGAAATGGCGTAGGAGGCAAAGATGGCGATGATCAGCGAGAGTACCGTGGCCGCACTGGAGACGATGACGGAGTTCACGAAGTAGTCGGCCAGGGGGACCGTTTTCCACATATCGATGTACGGCTGGATGGTCAGTGTGGTGGGCCACCAGGAGAATGCCCCCTGAACATCCTGGAGCGGTTTCAGCCCGGAAATCACCATGACGTAGATGGGGATGATGGTGAAAATGCTCAGCAGCGTGAGGGTGAGCACCCTAAAGACTTTGGTGCCGGTTGTTTCATGCACGGTCTTTCCTCCGGTTCATGAAGAGAAGGTAGATTCCGCTGGCAACCAGCAGGAACAGCAGGAGCAGCACTGACATGGCGGCACCCGAGCCAAAGTTCCAGGTTAGGAATGAGGCGTTGTAAATATGGAAGGAGATCAAGTCACCGGCCGGGGGTTGCGAGCCGCCAAACAACACGAAGGGCGTGTTGAAGTCGTTGAAGGTCCACAGGAACATGACCAAAACTAGAACCATGTTGACGGGGCGCAGCAAGGGAAGCGTAATGGACCACCACTGGCGCAGCGGCTTGGCGCCGTCAACTGCGGAGGCCTCGTACACGTCGGTGGGGACGGACTGCAGTCCTGCCATCAACATCAGGAAGGCGAAGGGCCACAGCCTCCAAATGGCCACAAGGACGACGGCGGCGAACGCGTTGTCGCCGATCAGCCAGAATGGCTTGTCCCCCGGCAGGCCCAGGTTGTCGAACAGGAGGTGGTTGAGCGCGCCACTGTCTTTTTGCAGCATGAACTTCCAGGCGATGACGCCGGCATACATGGGCAGGGCGTAGGGGATCAGAAACAGTGTCCGGAAGATGGCACGGCCGCGGAAGGTTTTTTGCAGGGCCACGGCGGCTGCCATGCCAAGCCCCCAGGACAGGCCCACCACAAGAACGGTGAAGGCTGCTGTGATGCCAAATGATTTTAACAGGCCCAAGCCAACGGCCGAGTTGAAATCAAGGGCTACTTCATAGTTCTTGAGGCCAACAAAGGGGGCGTTGCCCCAGTTGGCGATGAACATTTTGGTGAGCTTGAGAAAGCTCATCCAAATGCCTGTCACCATGGGGATCACATGGATGACAAGTTCAAAGATGACGGCAGGGGCGAGCAGCGCGTAGGGCAGCCACCAACCGGCACGGCGGGGCTTGCGGGCCTTCTTGCCGACTGGCGCAGGTGCGGGGTCGAACTTCTTTACGGCGGTGGTTGCAGACACTGCGAACACTCACCTTTCTTTCATGAACAGTTGAGGGGCCCGGCGGCGGGTGCGTATGGCAACCCGCCGCCGGTCATGCTGTGCAGCTTGATGTCAGGAGCCGGATGGGCCCACGGCTCCGAGGGGTCCCCGGCCGAGCGTGCGAGGCTGGGGAGGAGCCGGGGATCAGCCCGCTGCTTCGACCGCCTGCTGGGCTGTGGTGAGTGCCGCCTTGATGTCGTCCTTGCTGACAGTGCCACCGGAGGCAACCGTGGCGAACATCTGGTTCATGGCCTTGCCCACTGTGCTCTCAAACTGGTCCTCCGCTGGCACCAGGGGAAGGGGCTTGGACTTGTTCTCGTAGATGTCGGAGAACGTCTTGGCAAGTTCGGCATCCTCGGTGAAGCTGGGAGTTACTCCGGCCAACACGGGAAGTGCTGCGAAGGGCTTGTCCAGTGTGGCCTGGGTGGCCTCGCTGGTCATGAACTTCACGAACGCCAAGGCGGAGTCCTTGTTTTTGGTGTTCTTGAAGATGGACATGTTGATGCCCGCCACCATGGTGGCAACGTCCTTGGCGCCGGCCGGTGCCGGGTAGGCCACAACACCAAAGGCATCGTCCTTCATGCCCTGGGAGGCGATGGAGCTGTTGGCGTTGTTCTGGCTGAGCATCATGGCCACCTTGCCGTTGGCAAAGTCATTGACGGCCTTGGTTGCGTTGTCGTATTGGGCGTTGCCCGGGTCAACCACCTTGTCCGTCTGCATCAAATCCAGGTAGCGGGAGATGCCGTTGACCACGCCGTCGGAGGTGAAGGTGGGCTTGCCCTCGCCGTCGAAGAATTCACTGTCGTTCTGAGCGGCATTGATGAACGCAAAGTGTGAGTTCTCCGTGTAGCTGCCGGCAGCCAGGGCGAAGCCATGCTTATCCCCTACTGTGAGCTTCTTGGCAGCAGCCACCATGTCTTCCCATGTGGTGGGCGGGGTCAGGCCGGCATCCTTGAACATGGCCTTGTTGTAGTACAAGCCATAGGCCAGGCCGTACAACGGAACGGAGGTGGGGTCCTCACCGGGGACGCCACCGGTGTCCATGGCTGTCTTGACGAACTTGTCCTTGCCACCAATGGCATCGAAGGCTGCCGAATCGAAGGGCATAAACGCCCCAGTGGACTGCAGTGAAGCCGCCCAGGTGTTGCCAATGTTGAGCACATCCGGGGCCTGCCCCGAGGTGACGGCCGTCTGGATGCGTGTTTGGAGGTCGTTCCAACCAATGACTTCAAGGTTGACCTTGATGCCCGTCTCTTCCTCAAACTTCTTCAACTGAGGTGCCAGGACTTCCTTGTCATTGTCCAAGCTGGTGCCCTGGTTGCTGGCCCAGTAGGTCAGGGTCTTGCCTCCAGCATCGGAGGAGGAGCTGTTGGCTGTGCCGCTGCAAGCAGTGGCTGTGAGTGCAAGAGCAGCGATGGCCGCAGCTGCGGCAAAAGTTCGACGTTTCACTTCTTTGACTTCCTTGTCTGTGGGGGCGAGCCCGTGAAGAAACTAATGTGCCGTGGCCGGGGAAACCCCCAGCAGGACGTGAAACCAAACCTAGACGAACTTATGTCGACGGTCAATCAAAAGTTGATTAATATTTTGCAACTTATGAAATTGACACCAATGAATTGACCTTTTCAAAGTGCCGCCGAACCCGATTCTGCGCGAAAGTTCACGCAAATTCCCCGAAATAGCGGGGTTTACTCCACTTCTAGGTAACGTGACCCACCATACTGAACCGGTTAATCAATTGTCCCGAAAGAAGCGTCATGTTTCCCATGTGACGCTAGTTGGGGGCTGCGCCCAAACTGCCCCGCCGCTGCAGAATTCCCGCTGGCATCGCCACATTGGAGGCTGCGTGGCCGTCAACAATATCCAACAGCAAGCGTGCCGATTGCCGGCCCAACTCGGTGATGTTCCTGGCCAGCGCGGCAACGGGGGGCGAGCTGAACTGGCAGATGATGGAATCGTCCCAGCTGACCACTGAGACTTGCTGTGGCACGGCGATCCCCAACCTTTTGAGAGCTGCCAATCCCCCCAAGGCCATCAAATCGTTGCCATAGACAATGGCCGTGGGGAAGTTTTCGGCGCGCGAATCCAGCCCGGCCACCATGGCGATGGTGGCTGCCTCGCCGTCCTGGGCGGTGTAGTCGGACGCAGCCAAAAGCGCCACCATTCCCACACCGCGGGCTTGCTCCACCATCAGGGCTCTCCGTGCCTGTTCGTGCGCCAGTTCTTCAGGCCCGGAAACGTAGGCGATGCAACCATGCCCCAAGCCGCGCAAGGCCTGGATCACAGCAGCCGCGTCCCCCGCCTGGTCCACCACAGTGGCAGCGCTGCGGGCCGCAGGGGCGGCGGATGCACCCACCAGCACAAACGGCAGGCCCAGCTCTTCAAGCAGGGATGCGCGGGGATCGTCAGCAGTTTCATCGAACACCAAAACGCCATCCACCCGCCGTTCCCCCACCCACCGGCGGTACACGGCCAGGTCCAGGCGGGCTACGGGCTCCGCCGCCACACCCGAAACCAACCCCGGCACCCATGGCGGGGCAGGCAACGCGGGCCGGGACCCGCCGTCGGGCGCCACGATCCGCAGCAGAAGGTTGTGTTCACGTTCGCCGAGAACTGCCTCAATGCCCGCCAAGACATTCATGTAGAAGGGCTCGGAACCAACATGCTGCGGGTCCCGCAGCAGCACAATGCCCACGGTTTCGCTGCGCGATTGGGACAGGGCGCGGGCACTGGAGCTGGCGTACCACCCGAGCTCAGTGGCCAGCGCAAGCACGCGTTCCCGGGTTTCCCGCCCCACCCCGGCCCGGCCGTTGAGCGCGTAGGAGACGGAAGCCTTGGAGATCCCCAGCTGCTGCGCCAGATCGGCGATGGTCACATTGCCCATGGGCCGCTCCTACTGCTGCTGCGCTTGGACCAGGTGCTCCACGCTGGCGGCGGACAGCACGTGGTCAATGACCATGTGCCCGGCACCCAGCACACCCGCGTGGCCCGCAGCCATGGATTGCACTATGCGCAGGCGGGCCGTGGCCAACGGAAGTGAACGTTGGTACACAATTTCGCGCACGCCGGCCAGCAGGTATTCCCCCGCCGAGGCCAGCCCGCCGCCAATCACAATGACCGAAGGGTTGAGCAGGTTGACGCAGGCTGCCAGCACGTCACCGATGTCCCGGCCGGCCTGGCGCATGGCCGCTATTGCGGCCAGATTCCCTCGCCGGGCCAGGTCCAACACGTCCTCGCCAGTTGTTGCGGGAACGCCGGCAGCCGCCAGTGCCGCCGCCACGGCGGGACCGGAGGCCATCGCCTCCAGGCAGCCGAAGTTGCCGCACCGGCACATCACCTCGCCGCCACGGGGGACGCGCACGTGGCCAATGTCGCCGGCCGTTCCGTCGGCGCCGCGCTGGAGCAGTCCGCCGCTGATGATGCCTGCCCCAATGCCCGTGGCCACTTTGATGAACAGGAGATTCTCGGCGTCGGGCCAGTAAGAGGCGCGCTCACCCAGGGCCATGATGTTCACGTCATTGTCCACCAATACATCAACGGCGAAGCGCTTTTGGACGTAGGCCGGTACGTCAAACCCGTCCCAGCCCGGCATGATGGGCGGGCTGGCGGGCTTCCCCGTTGAGTGCTCCACCGGCCCCGGCAGGCCCATCCCCATGCCGACCAATTCACGTTCGTGCCGGCTGGCCTGGGTGAAAAGCTGGCCACAGAGCTCCAATACCTGATCCAGCACCGCGGTGGGCCCGGTGGCGACGTCAATGGTCTCGCGCAGCTCGCTCAGCACTGTGCCGCGAAGATCCAGCAAAGCAATTAAGACGTGCGTTGCGCCAACATCAACAGCCAGGATGACCCGTGCCGATGGCTGAAAGGCAAAGCGCGACGGCGGCCGGCCGCCCGAGGAGACGGCCTCACCGGCGGGACCAATCAGCCCAGCTGCGGTGAGGGAGTCAATGCGGGCCGCCACCGTGGAGCGCGCCAGGCCCGTTATCTCCGCCAGTTCCGCCCGGGTCCGGGCCCGTCCGTCGCGCAAAAGTTGAAACACGTCCCCCGCACGCGAGTAGCCGTAGGGCTGCCCACTGGAATCGGGCCCCTGCGCAGTGGTGGCGGATGCGCTGCGGGGCAGGGGTTGCACTGGTGTCATTGGCATTCACAATAAATAACACACCGGCTTCTATCTGTCACAATCCGATAGTCCCGCGACGTTTCACAAACTTTTGCTTGACGCTCGGCAAAAGTTCCCCTAGCTTGGAGTGGAACACCCATCCACGCTTTTCAGGAGACCCCAGTGACGTATTCTCTGCAGCTGTACACCGTGCGCAAGCCCCTCGAGGAAGACCTGCCCGGAACCATTGCCCGCGTGGCAGAACTCGGATTCACAAAAGTTGAGCCGTACAACTTTGTCGCCACGGCGGACGCCCTCGCCGCCGCCTTCAAGGAAAACGGCATCACGGCCCCTTCCGGCCACGCGCCGCTGCTGAACAATGACCAGGATGAAATCTTTGCCGCAGCCAACAAACTGGGCATCACCACCGTCATCGACCCCTATATTGCCGCCGATCAGTGGCAGACGGCGGAAGACATCCAAAAAATTGCCGACGGCCTCAACGCCGCGGCAAAGAAGGGCGCCGAGTACGGTGTCCGGGTGGGTTACCACAATCACGCCTGGGAGCTGGAGTCCAAGATCAACGGCACCACGGCGTTGGAGTACTTTGAAACTCTGCTGGATCCGGAACTAATTCTGGAAGTGGACACCTACTGGGTTTCCGTGGGTGGCGAAAGCGCCGTGGACATCCTGGGCAGCCTGGGTGAACGCGTGAAGTACATCCACATCAAGGACGGCCCCTTGAACAATGACACCAAAGCCCAGCTGCCAGCCGGCCAGGGCGAGGTGCCCATCTGGGACGTCATTGGCGCGGCCAAATCGCTGGAAGTTGGCGTGGTGGAATTTGACGATTACGCCGGTGACATCTTCGATGGCATCGCCCAAAGCCTTGCCTTCCTGAACAGCGGAAAGGCCTGATAATCGTGGCAAAAACAGGACCCGTAGGCGTAGCCGTCATTGGCGCAGGCAACATCAGCAAGCAGTACCTGGACAACCTCACCACGTTCCCGGACGTGAAAGTCCTGGTGGTGGCCGACCTCTTCGAGGAGGCAGCCGCCGACCGCGCCGCCGAATACGGCATCGAAATCTCCGGCGGCGTTGACGTTGCCCTGAACCACCCGGACGTTGAGATTGTGGTCAACCTGACCATCCCGGCCGCCCACGTGGAAGTTGCCACGGCAGCCGTCAAGGCCGGCAAGCATGTTTGGACGGAAAAGCCGTTCTCCCTGGACCGCAGCAGCGGCCAGGGGTTGTTGAAGGAGGCACAGGCCGCCGGCATGCGTCTGGGTTGCGCCCCGGACACCTTCCTCGGCGCGGGCCTGCAAACTGCACGCCGGCTCATCGATTCCGGCGCCATCGGCACCCCGTTGACGGCACTGACCATGTTCCAGTCCCCCGGGCCTGAGTCCTGGCACCCGAACCCGGCGTTCCTGTTCCAGGAAGGGGCGGGCCCGCTGTTCGACATGGCCCCCTACTACCTGACAACACTTGTGCAGACCTTTGGCCCCATCACCAAGGTCGCCGCCGTGGGCTCCACCGCCTTCCCCACCCGCACCATTGGTTCCGGGCCCAAGGAAGGGGAGGTGTTCGACGTCGAGGTTCCCACGCATGTGAGCGCCATGGTGCAGTTTGCTTCCGGCGCCTCCTCGCACAGCGTGTTCAGCTTTGAATCCCCCAAGGCTCGCATGGGTTTTGTGGAAATCACGGGCACCGAGGGCACCCTTTCGCTGCCGGATCCCAACAATTTCGACGGCGAGATCCAGCTGTGCAAGCGCGGCGAGGACGAGTGGACCACCCTTCCCTCCGAGGGTCCCAGCAACGGCCGCGGCATGGGCGTGCTGGACATGGCCCGCTCCATCCGGGCAGGCGTGCCGCACCGGGTCCCGGGCGAGCTGGCCTATCACGTGTTGGACGCCATGGTCTCCATTGCGGAGTCCGTGGACAGCGGCGAATTCGTCTCCGTCCAGAGCACAGCACCAGCTTCCCCGGCACTGCCCGTGGACTGGAACCCCACCGAAGCAACCCTCTAGGAATCGCTGACATGACCTCCCCCCAGACCTCCCGCACCCTGGGTGTTGCCGCGATTGGCTATGCGTTTATGGGCCAGGCACACTCCAACGCCTGGCGCACCGTGGCCAATCACTTTGACGTCCCCGACTTTGAACAAAAAGTCTTGGTGGGACGCGACGCGGCCGCCGTGGCAGCGGCCGCGCGCAAGTACGGCTGGAGTGAATCCGCCACGGACTGGCGGGAGGTCATTGCCCGCGATGACATAGACATTGTGGACATTTGTGCCCCGGGCTGGCTGCACGCCGAGATTGCCACGGCGGCACTTGCCGCGGGCAAACATGTTCTGGTGGAAAAGCCGCTGGCCAATTCCATGGCCGAATCTTTGGCCATGGTGGCGGCGGCACAGGCCGCCCGCGCCGTTGGCGTGCGGTCCATGGTTGGCTTCAACTACCGCCGGGTGCCGGCCCTAGCCCTAGCCCGCAAGCTCATCGCCGCCGGTGAGCTGGGCACCGTCCGCCAGGTCCGCGCGTCGTACCTGCAGGACTGGCTAGTTGATGATTCAGCCCCCATGACCTGGCGGCTGCGCAAGGAAACGGCCGGTTCCGGCGCCCTGGGCGACATCGCCTCACACGCCGTGGATCAGGTGCAATATCTGCTCGATGACACCGTAGCCGACGTCTCCGGCCGACTGCACACGTTCGTCACCGAGCGCCCCGGCCCTGATGGCCCCGAGCCCGTGACGGTCGACGACGCCGCCTGGGCCACGCTGACCATGGCCGGTGGCGCTGTGGCCAGTGTGGAGGTTTCCCGGGTGGCACTGGGCCAAAAGAATGCTCTGCGCCTGGAAATTTATGGCACGGCCGGGTCAATTACTTTCAATCTTGAAAACCCCAACGAGCTGTTCTTCCTCAACGGCACCGAGCCCGTTGAGGTTCAGGGGTTCCGGCGCATCTTGGTCACCGAACCCGAACACCCCTACATTTCCGGCTGGTGGCCGCAGGGTCATGTGATTGGCTGGGAACACAGCTTCACCCACCAGATCCGCGACTTCCTGCTGAACATTGCCACCGGGACCGACCCGTCGCCGTCGTTCGAGGAAGGTTTGGGCGTGCAACGCGTCCTGGCCGCCATTGAAACTTCCTCAGCAGCCGGCGGGGCCACAGTTCCCACCGCCGCACCCCAACTCGCCTCGAAGGACTAACTCCATGCCCCGCCCCTACACCTTGTTCACCGGCCAGTGGGCCGACCTGCCCTTCGAGGACGTGGCACGCCTGGCCGCCGAGTGGGGCTATGACGGCCTGGAAATTGCGTGCTCCGGCGATCACCTTGACCCTTGGCGGTGGGACGAGCCCGGCTACGTCTCCGGCAAGTTGGCCGTGCTGGAGCGCTATGGCTTGAAGGTCTGGGCCATCTCCAACCATCTCAAGGGCCAGGCCGTGTGCGATGACCCCATCGATTTCCGCCACCAGGCCATTGTGGGCACCAGGGTGTGGGGCGACGGCGATCCCGAGGGGGTGCGCCAGCGGGCCGCCGAGGAAATGAAACTCACCGCCCGCCTGGCACAGGCCCTGGGCGTCAAGACAGTGGTGGGCTTCACCGGATCCTCCATTTGGCAGTACGTTGCCATGTTCCCGCCCGTGCCGGAATCCGTGATCGAGGCCGGCTACCAGGACTTTGCGGACCGCTGGAACCCCATCCTTGACGTTTTTGACGAATGCGGGGTGCGGTTCGCCCACGAGGTCCACCCCTCCGAAATCGCCTACGACTACTGGACCACAGTCCGGACCCTGGAGGCCATCGGCCACCGTCCCGCGTTTGGGCTGAACTGGGACCCCTCCCACTTCATGTGGCAGGGGATCGACCCGGTCTCCTTCATCTGGGACTTCAAGGACCGGATCTACCATGTTGACTGCAAGGACACGAAGCTGCGCCCCACGGGCCGAAACACCGTCATGGGCTCGCATCTGCCGTGGGGCGATCCACGCCGCGGCTGGGACTTTGTCTCGGCCGGACGCGGCGACGTGCCCTGGGAATCGTCCTTCCGGGCCCTGACGGCCATTGGCTACGACGGCCCCATCTCCATCGAGTGGGAGGACGCTGGCATGGACAGGCTCCAGGGAGCTCCGGAGGCGCTGGCGGCGCTGAAGAAGTTCGACTTTGCCCCGTCCGCGCTGTCCTTCGACGCCGCCTTCAGCAACCAGGACTAGCACCGCCTGCCCGCCTGCCTGCCTGCCTGCCTGCCTGCCTGCCTGCCGAACGGGGAGTAGATGCTGATGTTCTTCGCAAACATCAGCATCTACTCCCCGTTCGGCAGGCGTTCTGTGTGACCCGGCGTCCGGCGCTAGAGTGGATTCCATCATGAGCATTCCAAAAACTGTCCGGGCCTCCGTCCGCATTGACGCGTGGCTGTGGGCCATCAGGGTGTACAAGACGCGTTCACTGGCCACGGCCGCCTGCCGCGCGGGCCATGTGAAACTCAACGATGTCAACGCCAAGGCATCGCACACCGTGGTGCCCGGGGATACTGTCCGGGTCCGCCAGCCTGGCTATGACAGGATTCTGGAAGTCCGCCAGCTCATCAACAAGCGCGTGGGTGCCGAAGCCGCATCACACTGTTTCACCGACCACACACCCCCGCGCCCCGTCCTGCCGGCCCTTGGCCTGCCCCAGCGCGACCGCGGCACGGGCCGGCCCACCAAGAAGGACCGCCGGGAGATGGACAGGTTGCGCGGGGACCACTAGACCCCCTGCGATCGATGCCACGCACCCCCTTGCCGTAACCTGCCCCGCGGGGAAAAATTGACGTTGAGGAGTTTTTCTATCTTCAAGCACCCGCAGCGGAGGGTTGTGCAATGTTGCCCCTTAACAGTTTTAATCTTGAAGATCTGGCTCAAGCGTTGGAATTCAACTTCATGGATTTGGAGACATTCTTCTGGCTGGATCCAACCACCGGCAAAATTGAGCTCTGGGGCGAAGAAGCCGCAGACGAAGCGGAGGCGGAAGGATGGGATCTGGATGACCGTGGCGGCATCCGAATCGACCCAATTCAATCCTACGAAGGCTATTCAGACATGGAAGGCTTCATTTCCACTGTCCAGGACCCCACCTGCCAGGATCGCCTGATTCGTGCCATTGAACGCAGCAAACCGTTCCGCCACTTCCAAGATGCCCTCCACCAATATCCTGGGTTGCCCTCGCAGTGGTACGCGTTTCATGCTGCGGCCATGAAAGAACGCGCCATTGAGTGGCTCCGGGACAACGATCAAGTGGAGGACACCGAAGCTGAGGGCGCACTGGCGCAACTGCGAGCAGAAGCACAGTAGCCGCTGCTTTCGGGGACCGCCGCTGAGTGGAGGAGGTCCCCTGCCACGAACACCATTCCCGGCAGATTGGGCCCAAGCTCTCTCACGGGGTCCGGCCGGTCCCCGACTGGGCCGGTCAGCGGTTGGGCGTCCAGCCAATCGCCGGGGCAATGTATTTGGCAATGTTCTCCAACATTTTGGTGTTGTAGGCAACCCCAAGCTGGTTGGGCACTGTCAGCATCACGGTATCGGCAGCCTGCACGGCCGCGTCGGCCGCCAACTCCTCGGCCAGCGCGGCAGGATCGCCAATGTAGCTCTTGCCAAAGCGTGAGACCAGGCCGTCAATGATGCCCACCTGGTCCTTGCTGTCGGCCTGCGCGCGGAGGCCAAAGTACATCTGGTCGACGTCGTCCACCACGGGAATCACGCTGCGACTGACGGAAACGCGCGGCATGAAGTCATGCCCGGCAGCAGCCCACTCATCCCGGAACAGCTGAATCTGCTCGGCCTGGAGCTGGTCAAAAGGCACGCCCGTGTCCTCGGTCAACAGCGTGGAACTCATCAAGTTCATGCCTTGTTGGGCCGCCCACACTGCCGTACCGCGGGATCCGGCACCCCACCAAATACGCTGTGACAGCCCCGGCGACTGCGGCTCAATGCGCAGTAGCCTTTCGCCACCCATGTAGGCGTGCTCGCTGGGCTCGGCCACACCTGCTCCTGAAATGGCGTGCCTGAAGGCTGCTGTGTGGCGCCGGGCCATGTCGGCGCCCGTCTCGCCGTCCAGCGGGTAATACCCAAAGTCAGCCGCACCGTTGGCAGCAGGCTCGGGTGAACCACGGCTCACACCGATCTGCAGCCGGCCATCGCTGATCAAGTCTGTGGCGGCCGCCTGCTCGGCCATGTAGAGCGGGTTCTCATAACGCATGTCGATGACGCCGGTACCGATCTCGATCCGGCTGGTGCGCGCGGCAATGGCCGCCATCAGGGGGAACGGCGCAGCCTGCTGGCGGGCAAAGTGGTGCACCCGAAAGAATGCCCCGTCAATGCCCATCTCCTCCGCGGCCACGGCCAGGTCGATGGCCTGGTGCAGGGAATCGGCTGCCGTGTTCGTTTGGGAGCCCCGGCCCGTGCCGTAGTGGCCAAAGGACAGGAATCCTATGCGTTTTTTGAAGTTTGTTTCCATACTGGGCACAACACAGGCCCGCGGCCGGCTATTCCATGCATACGCATATAGCTGGCTGCGGGCCTCGCTGGGTCAGCGCTTCTTGACTATGTGTGCCACGGGATCGGCGGACTCATCCGCGGCACCGCGCGCTTTTTTCTGGGCACGCTTGGCCTTGATGGCGTGGCCCTTGTCCAGCTTCTTGTGTTCGTGGTGGTGTGGCTGTTTGTCAGGCATTTCTTTGAACGCTCCTGCCGTTGTAAAACCAGTTTCGGCTCGGGCCGTACAGTCCAAACCGCCCCTTCCGCCCACGTTACGCCCAATTCGCGCCGTGCAGTAGGGCTGGGCAGTAGGCCCTGCTCTAAGCGTCCTGCCGCCAGGAGTTCCACAGCGCCGCATAGGCTCCGCCTTGTGCCAGCAGCTCGTCATGGGAGCCGAGCTCGGAGATCCGCCCCTTTTCCACCACTGCCACCCGGTCGGCGTCGTGCGCGGTGTGCAGTCTGTGGGCAATGGCCACCACAGTCCGACCGCTCAGCACAGCACTCAGCGAGAATTCCAGTTCGCGCGCCGCCGCCGGGTCAATGAGCGAGGTGGCCTCATCCAGCACCAGTGTGTGGGGATCGGCCAGCACCAGTCGGGCCAGCGCCATTTCCTGGGCCTGCCCCGGCGTCAGCGTGTGGGCGCCCGAGCCCACCTCCGTGGCCAGCCCCTGAGGCAACGCGTGCACCCAAGCCAGGGATCCGACATCGGCCAGGGCCTTTTCCAGCTCGGCGTCGGTAGCGCTGGCCTTGCCCAGGCGCAGATTGTCCGCCAGAGTCCCCACAAAAATGTGGTGCTCCTGCGTCACGAGGGCCACCTCACGATGCAGCTCATCCAACGGCCTGTCAACCAGCGGAACCCCGCCCACCTTGACCGATCCAGCGGTGGGCGGGTGGATGCCGGCAATGAGCCTCCCCAGCGTGGACTTGCCCGCGCCGGACGGGCCAACCATGGCCAGCCGCTCCCCGGGCACCAGCGTCAGATCGATCCCGTGGAGCACGTCGCGGCCCTCCCGGTAGGCGTAGCGAACCTCATCCACCACCAGGGATTCATCCACGGGCTGGGCGTCGGTGGCTGTCCTGTCACCGGCCACGTTGCGGATGCCCACAATGCGGGCCAGCGAGGACGCGCCCACCTGGATCTCATCAATCCACATGATCAAGGTGTCCACGGGGTCAATGAGCTGCATGGCGTACAGCGCCACGGTGGCCACCATGCCGGCGCTGACAGTACCGTTGGAGGCGAGCCAGCCACCCCACAGCAGCACGGCAGCCACGGGAAGCCAGAAGGAAAAATCGGCTACGGGGAACAGCACTGTGCGCAGGCCCAGCGTGTACTTCTCAACGTCAAAGCAGCGGCGCAGCGCCGCGTCGATCCGGCCGCGGCGCTGGGGGCCCAGACTCAAGGCGTCAACGGTGCGGGCGCCCTCGATGGTCTCGGTGATGGCACCGTTGAGGACAGCGTAGCTTTCCCGTTCACGCAGATATCCGGGGGTGGCGCGTTTGAGGTACCACCGGGTCACGGGGATCAGCATGGGTGCACCCACCAGCAGTGCCAAGGCCAGCACCGGGCTGGTGAACACGGCCGCGGCAATGGTCAGCACAATGGTGGCCACGGAAACCAGCACCTGCGGCACACCGAACCTGACCGTGTGGGAGACGGCATCGACGTCGTTGGTGGTGCGGGAAACTAGATCGCCAGTGCCGGCCTTTTCCACCGTGGAGAGCGGCAACGAGGTCACCTGCTCCATGAATTCCTCACGCAGCTGGGCGAAGACTTTTTCGCCGAGCACCATGCCCTTGCGCCGGGCCCAGCGGGCCAGGAAGGTTTGTGCCACCACAAAGACCGCCAAAACGAGGGCCACATTGCTGACGAAGCCGGCGGTGGTGCCGTGCGTGATGGCGTCCACCAGACGGCCCAGCAGGAACGGGCCGGCCAAACCCGCAATGGCGGCCAGGACATAGAGTCCCACCACCATGGTTAACGGCTTGCTGTGCTGGCGCATGAGCCGGGCACCTTCGGCCTTGACCTGTGCCGAATCCGCAACGGGAAGCTTGTTCTCAGCCATTAGCGCTGCCCTTCCGTGTTTGGGGTGCTGTGGTTGTTGTCTTTGTCGTTGTGGCCCTTTTTGCTGTGACCTGCATGACCGTCCATGCCGGCGCCGCGGATCACCACGTTGCGGTAGTCCGGCACGGTCGCCAGGAGTTCGTGGTGCGTCCCCTGGGTGAGCCGCTCCTCCCCATCCAGGAAGTAGATGGTGTCCATGGCTCCCAGCATGAGCGGGCTGGCCGTCACCACCACAGTGGTGTTGGACTGCGTTCCTCTCTCAGCTTTCAGCGCGGTGGCAATCCGGGATTCCGTGTGGGCGTCAACGGCACTCGTCGGCTCAATGAGCACCAGGACCTCCGCCCCGGTCAGGATGGCGCGGGCCAGGGCCAGGCGCTGGCGCTGGCCGCCGGAGAAGCCGCGGCCTTTCTCGGTGACTTCATCGTCCAAGCCGTGCTCCAGCCCGTCAAAGACATCCGCGGCGCTGGCCACGTCGAGGGCCGCCATGATGCCCGTATCACTGTGCCGCCCGGACGGATCCAGCTCCTCACGCAGGGTGCCGGTGAAAAGCTGCGGCTCGGCGTCGGAAACCACAATGCGTGAGCGCACCTCGGCCAGCGGAACGTGGTGGAGGGCCGATTCTCCCCACAACACCTGAGCCTCGCGCAGCACCGCGTCTTCAAAACGGCCAAGGCGGCGGGCAAGGTCCGCCGACGCTGCGGGGTCCGCCGAGACGATCCCGGTGAGCAGGCCGGGCTGGATCAGCGCGCCCGTGGTGCTATCCAGCAAGGCGCTCGGCGCGGCAGGAGCACCAACTGTTGTGCCGCCGTCGTGCACGGCAGAGGGCGTGGCGAGGACATCGATGATGCGCCGGGCCCCCACGTGGGCGCGAATGAAGCGGGACACGGCGTCGGATGCTGTCCGGATGGGTGAAACCAGGAACACGGCGTACCCGTACAGCGCCACCAGCTGGCCGGTTTCAATTTGGCCGGAGAGTGCCTGCATGGCGCCAATCCAGGTGAAGGCAACACTAAAAATGCCCACCACCAAGACCTGGGCGGCGTCAAGGTCGGCGAGCGAATACGCCACCTTGTTGCCGGCCAGCTGGGTTTCCCGTGAGCGCTCCCGGTACCGCTCCACGAAGATGTGCTCGCCGCCAATGCCGCGCAGCACCCGCAGGCCCGCCACGGTGTCTGCGCCCAGCGCCGTCATCTTGCCGGAGGCATCGCGCTGTTCCTTCTGCCGTTTCTGCAGGGGGCGAATAACGAACAGCAGCATGGCGCAGCAGAAGGGAACACCAAGGAGTACCACCAGGCCCAGCTGCCAGGAGGACTGGAACACCAGGAACGTCACCAGCAAGTAGCCCACCAGGGAGCCGGCCAGCCGGGCGGAAACGTCAAAGATCTCGCCAATGCGCATGGCGTCGGAGGCGGACGTGGAGACAACCTCGCCGGTGGAGAATTTTTGCGGCAGGGCGTCGCCGCTGCGGGTCACCTTGTAGCCAATCAACTGCGAGCACCTGTAGGCGGCCTGCATCCAGTTACTCACGGCGGCCCGATGCCGCAACGTTGACGTCACCGCCTGGATAATTGTCAGGCCAAGGAGAACTCCCACCCACGCGGTAAGTGCGCCGAAGTTCCCGGCCACAATGCCGGTATCCACGGCCTGGCCCAGGACGTACGGAATCAGCCCCTGAGACACGGTCCAGATGGAACCGTAGGTGATGCCCAAGAGCAGCGTGGCCCGCTGGGCTTTGGCAAGCCACCACAGGAATCGGGAGGGTGAACGCAGATCGGCGGTGCCTGCATCGGGATAGGGAAATGAGCGCAAAAGGGCCTTCTAAGAATGGTGGATTGGCAGGCGTGACGAACGCGATCAAGCGGCGCATCAGGGCGCGGCGATCAACAGGGCGTATGGGGCTGCTGTTCTCTAACTCACACTAAGCACTCTAACGCAAAAATCCGGCCCCTTGGAAGAGCCGCGCTGGGGCAACAGATACCGCCCCACACCCCACCCCCACAAACGCTCTCGCAGCAATGGCTGGTTATTGGGCAACGCTCTCGCACTTTTCGGAGGGCGCAGCGGGCACGACGGCGGCAGAAGGGGGCCGCCGTCGTGCTTGGATCAGCGGAACAGGCCGCTGTAGGCGTTCAGGGCAAGCTGTCCGCCCAGGTGAGCGTAAAGGACGTTGCTGGTGGCGGGGATGTCCTTGCTGCGGACCAGGTCAATGAGGCCGGCCATCGATTTTCCTTCGTAGACGGGGTCGATGATCATGCCTTCGAGGGAGCCGGAGAGGCGGATTGCCTCCATGGTGGACTCCACGGGGATGCCGTAGCGGTCACCGGCCCAGCCCTCCAAGACCGTGATCTCGTCGTCCCTCAATTCGCGGCCCAGCCCTATCAGCTCAGCCGTATGGCGGGCAATCCGGGCCACCTGCGCGCGGGTCTTCTCGATGGTGGCGGAGGCATCAATGCCAATCACGCGGCGGTGGCGGTCCTGCCCGGCAAATCCTGCGATCATGCCGGCGTGGGTGGACCCTGTGACGGTGCAGACAATGATGGTGTCGAAAAAGACGCCCATTTCTTCTTCCTGCGTCTGGACCTCATAGGCCCAATTGGCGAATCCCAAGCCGCCCAGATGGTGTTCGGAGGCGCCTGCGGGGATGGGGTACGGCTTGCCGCCGGCGTCTTGAACATCCTTGATGGCCTGCTCCCAGCTGCTGCGGATGCCAATATCAAAGCCTGCCGCATCGAGGCGGACATCGGCGCCCATGATCCTGGACAGTTGAATGTTGCCCACGCGGTCGCTGAGCGGATCCGGCCAGTCCACCCAATTTTCCTGCACCAGGCGCGCCTTCATGCCAATTTTTGCTGCAACGGCGGCCACCTGTCGGGTGTGGTTGGACTGGTAGCCGCCAATCGAGACCAGGGTGTCGGCACCTTGGGCGATGGCGTCGGGCACAATGTATTCAAGCTTGCGCGTCTTGTTGCCGCCAAAGGCCAGTCCGCTGTTGACGTCCTCGCGTTTGGCCCAAATTGTGGCCCCGCCCAGGTGGTTGCTAAGCCGGGGCAGATCGTGAATGGGGCTGGGCCCGAACGTCAGCGGATAGCGTGCAAAGTCAGTGATGGCCATGGGATTTCCTTGTCGATTCGGAACGCCATTTGCGTATGCAATATATTGCATACGCATATCGAGTGACTGTCAAGGGTTTTCGCAGAACGATTGGCCTTCTTGGAGTCAATAAGTGGGAGGGGCGCCAGGGTCGGGCTGCGGCGATATATCCTATGTTGCATGCCCACTCCCCTGCCGCACGGCATTCACAAGCGGTCTCTGCTGCGCGATGACGTCTACGATTCCATCCGCAACGCCATTGTTGACGGCACCTTTGCCCCGGGCGAACGCCTCAAGGACCCCGAGCTGGAATCGTGGCTTGGCGTGAGCAGGACTCCCATTCGCGAGGCGTTGCTGCGCCTTGAACGGGCCGGCCTTGTTGTCACCACGCCGGGCCGGGCAACCATCGTGGCGCCACTTGACGCACAGTCAACACGCAACGCCCAGCAGGTGGTGGCCGCGATGCATGAACTTGCCACCCGGCTGTCCGTGCCCGCCCTGACTGCCACGCAACTGGCCGAGATGACGGCAGCCAACGCCAGGTTTGCCACTGCCCTGGAGGACGACGACGTCGACTCCGCCTTGGCTGCAGACGACGACTTTCATGAGGTCCTGCTCAACGCCTGCGGCAACGACATGATTCCCACAGTCCTGGACGCGTCCCTTCCCCTGCTGCGCAGGGTGGAGCGCCAGCGCTTCAGCTCTCACGCCGCCCGCCATTCGATCGCGGCGCACGCACGGATCATCACGCTGGCCGGATTGGGCGATGCCGACGGCGCGGCACTCGCCACGAGGGAAAACTGGCTGTCACTGGGTGCGGCGCTCGAAGACTAACTCGCCGCAGAGGCGCCGCAGAGAGCGGCTACTTGCCCAGCATCTGCTCCACAGCTTCGCAGGCACCCAGATCATGCCCGGATGCGGCCGGTGCATCACACGCCACGCGGCGCAGCAGCGTCCGGAACAACTCGCGCTCTTCGGCCACCAAGGCACCCAGCACAGTAATCTCAGCCTCCGCCACGCGCTGTTGCAAAGCAGCGAGCACCTTCTCGCCGGCGTCGGTGGCCACCACAATGCGGGCCCTGCGGTCGGCCGGATTCAGCTGGCGTTCCACCAGCCCCTCCCTGACAAAGTCATCGATCAAGTACGTCATGACCGTGCGGTCAATACCCAGGTGCTGGGCCAGCGCCAGCTGATTGGGCAGTTCCCCGCCCACCACGGCAACAAGCACCTGGTAGCCACGCGCGCCGTGGGGGAATTCCCCCATGGCCGCCGTGGAGGCATTTTGGTAGTTGCGGACCAAAACGCCCAGCGTCCAGCCAAAGTCTTCCTGGGCGTCGACGGAGGGGCGATGCTGGGTTGCACTGTTACTCATGGCACCCAGCATATCCGAGAACTGGGCTTTACAACAGATCATATTGAGATAATATGATCTGTAGAACAACACTTATGAACGGAGTTTGATCAAATGACCACGCAGACCATCGGCATCCTCGGCGCCGGCAAGGTGGGCACGGGTGTCGCACGGCAGGCCCTGAAGGCCGGCTACCGCGTGCTGATAGCGGCATCGGGTGACCCCAAGGCCATTTCATTGATCATTTCCGTCATGGCCCCCGGCGCCGTTGCCGTCACCGCCGAGCAGGCCATGGCCGAATCCGATCTGGTGGTTTTGTCGGTTCCGCTGCACAAGTTCCGCACCCTAAACCCGGGCGCCCTCGCCGGAAAGCATGTGGTGGACACCATGAACTACTGGCGCGACACCAACGGTGACATGCCGGAGCTGGAGGATGCGCCGTCGAGCTCCGAAATGGTGCACGCCCACGTGCCCGGTGCGTTCATGGCCAAGTCCCTGAACCACATTGGTTACCACGAGCTTGAGTTGGATGCCCGCGATCCCGGCGCACCCGATCGCCGTGCGTTGGCCGTCGCCGCGGACGACGCCGATACCCGCGCTTTGGTGTTGGGGTTTGTGGACCGCCTAGGTTACGACGCCGTGGACGCCGGCACCTTGAACAACGGCACAGCTTTTGAGCCCGGCACCCCCATCTTCACCGGCAGCTACACTCGCGCAGGCATGGAGGCTGAATTGCAGGCGCAGCGTGATGCTGGCGATGAACTGGAGCTCAGCGCCAGCATCCGCTAACAATTTCTTTCATGACCCACTGCGCGGTGCCGTCGATTCCCTTTGCTTATTCCTCGATCTCGCATCCGGTGCGGGGATGAAACGCTAGACCTGGGCGGCCATGGCGCTGACAGGTGTCGCGTCGGTACACCTAGTTGATTCAGTCATGGGGTTCCTTCGGGTGAAGGCGAGTGCTGGGCACCGCGCCATACTTACACCGCGCAGTCCTTCGCCGCACGAGTGTCGAATCGTCACCAGGGGCACCCCACTATGGTTTTGAGGGTTGCCGCCCGACCGGCCTGGGCCGCATGATCGGGACTCTTGATTCTGTCCACCAGTCTGCCCGCCACCGGGCGCCGGACTCAAGCGCTTCGTCACACGCTGCAACATTCCCAACGCATCTGCTGCACCCCACCCGCCCATCCCCCATCTGTGACGCACTTGTTGTCGAAAAACGGCGCAATTATCACAACAAGTGCGTCTCAGTTGGGTGGGGCGGGGCGAGACATGGGCCACCGCCGTCAGGGCCGCCTCCGGAAGCAACTTAAGATTGAACCATGAGCGCAACACTTGTGGTGAAGGACCTCTCCGGAGGCCACGCCCACCGCACCCTATTCAGCAGTCTTTCCTTCACGGTGGCCCCGGGCGACGTCATTGGCGTGGTGGGTGCCAACGGCGCCGGAAAATCCACGCTGCTTCGTCTGCTGGCCGGGGCGGACAACCCCCTAGCTGGCACCGTGAGCACGGCGCCGCAGGACGCCTTTGTTGGCTGGTTGCCGCAGGAGCACGAACGCCTTGAGGGCGAGAGCATTGCCGCCTACATTGGCCGGCGCACGGGCTGCAGCGAGGCCACCGAGGCCATGGAGTCCTCGGCCGAGAAGTTGGGCACTGGCAACTCCGAGGACGACGACAATTACTCCAACGCCCTGGACCACTGGCTCGCGTGCGGAGCCGCCGATCTGGAGGACAGGATCCCCGCCACCCTTGCCGAGCTTGGCCTGGATGTTGGCCCCGAGGCGCTCATGACGGGCCTTTCCGGCGGCCAGGCTGCCCGTGTGGCCCTTGCCGCATTGCTGCTGAGCCGCTTCGACATTGTGCTGCTGGACGAGCCCACCAATGACCTGGATCTGGCCGGCCTGGCCCGCTTGGAGGAGTTCGTCAAGGGCCTGCGCGGCGGCGTTGTCCTGGTTTCGCACGACCGCGAGTTCCTAGCCCGCACCATCACCAGCGTGGTTGAGCTGGACCTTGCCCAGAACAAGGTTGCCGTGTACGACGGCGGGTACGATTCCTTTCTGGAGGAACGCGCCATCGCCAAGCGGCATGCCCGTGAGGCGTATGACGAGTTTGCCGACAAGAAGGCCGACCTGGTGGGGCGCGCCCGCACCCAGCGCGAATGGAGTTCCCAGGGCGTGCGCAACGCCATGAAGAAGTCTCCCGACAATGACAAGATCCGCCGCCGCGCAGCCAGCGAATCCAGCGAAAAGCAGGCCCAGAAGGTCCGTCAGATGGAGTCCAGAATTGCCCGCCTCGACGAGGTGGAGGAGCCACGCAAGGAGTGGGCGTTGCAGTTCAGCATTGGCGCCGCACAGCGGTCCAGCACAGTTGTTTCCACCCTGAATGAGGCTGTGGTGCAACAGGGCGAATTCACCCTGGGACCGGTTTCCGCACAGGTCAATGCGGGCGAGAGGATCGGCATCACCGGCCCCAACGGCGCCGGCAAGTCCACCCTGCTGCGGCTCCTGCTGGGCCACACAACCCCGGACAGCGGCACAGCGTCCCTGGGCGCCAATGTGGCCCTGGGTGAGATTGACCAGGCCCGCAGCCAATTCCCCGAGAATACGCCGCTGGGTGCGGCCTTTGAGCTGCTGGTCCCCGAGTTGAACCAGGCCGAGGTCCGCACGTTGCTGGCAAAATTTGGGCTCAAGGCCGATCAGGTGACCAGCACAGTGGATGCGCTCTCCCCTGGCGAACGCACCCGGGCCTCCCTAGCCCTGCTGCAGGCTCGCGGCGTCAACGTTCTGGTGCTCGATGAACCCACCAACCACCTTGATCTGCCGGCCATTGAGCAGCTTGAAGAGGCGCTGGAAAGCTACGAGGGCACGCTGCTGCTGGTGACCCACGACCGCAGGCTGCTGGAAAACGTCCGCCTGGACGCCCGCTGGGACGTTAGCGATGGCAAGGTCACCGCACTGTAGCCAGCACGTCAGCAGTCAAAACGCCGCTCGACAGCTCCTTGGGGGGCCGTTGCACACCCGCAATGAGTTAGCTTTCCTTATCTATTGCTTGACTTTGACTTACCATTTCTAAAATGTTGCAATAGGTAACAAGTTGTTGTTTCTTGGATTTGCAGCAACTGCTTGACGAATCTTGGCGCATCCCACGCACCAATACCCGGTTCCGGACCACCATTTGACGCCCCTTGTGGCCTCGATGTGTATGAGTTCCTTGGGGAACCACTGGCGGCCATCCGCCAGATTACTGCCGCAGCCACCTCTGCCGCCGCGCACCCTGCGCCTTGATGTTCCGCCGCGGATACGCCCATGGGGCCCTGTCCATTTTCCGGCGGACATGGATTCGAAGCATCGTATTTACCAGCGACACAAAGAATCCAAGGGATCAGGAGAGCACCATGACATTGCGAGTCGGAATCATTGGAGCAGGCCCCAGCGGCATGGCACAGCTGCGGGCATTTGAATCAGCACGCCAAAACGGCGCGGAGATCCCGCACATCATGTGCTTTGAAAAGCAGGACGATTGGGGTGGCCAGTGGAACAGCAGCTGGCGCACGGGCCTGGACGCACACGGCGAACCCATCCACTCCAGCATGTACCGCCACCTGTGGTCCAACGGCCCCAAGGAATGCCTGGAATTCTCCGACTACACCTTCGATGAGCACTTTGGCCGCGCCATTTCCTCCTTCCCGCCGCGCGAAGTCCTCTTTGACTACATCAAGGGACGCGTGGAAAAATCCGATGTCCGCAAATATGTGCAGTTCCAGACGGCCGCACGGTGGGTTTCCTACAATCAGCTGACGCAGGAATTCACCCTCACAGTGGAAGACCTCCCCACCGGAACCACCGCCGAGCACATCTTTGACAAGCTGGTTGTCTCCACGGGGCACTTCTCCTTCCCCGCAGTCCCCGAAGTCACGGGGATCAATTCCTTCCCCGGCGAGGTCCTGCACGCCCACGATTTCCGTGGCGCGGAACGCTTTGCCGGCAAGAGCATCCTGCTGATTGGCAGTAGCTATTCGGCCGAGGACATCGGCATGCAGTCCCACAAGATGGGTGCCGCGTCAGTCACCTTCAGCTACCGTTCAGCCCCCATGGGCTTCGACTGGCCGGAGAACACGGCGGAGCGCCCGCTGGTCACACACTTTGACGGGAATACCGCCCACTTTCGCGACGGCACCCAAGGCGACTTTGACGCCGTCGTACTGTGCACGGGATACCAGCACAAGTACCCGTTCCTGCCCAGTGACTTGGCACTGAAATCCAAGAACGTGCTGTACCCGGCCAACCTGTACAAGGGCGTGGTGTGGCAGCACAACACCAACCTGTTCTATTTGGGTGCGCAGGACCAGTACTACACGTTCAACATGTTTGATGCGCAGGCCTGGTTTGCCCGCGACGTCATGACCGGCAAAATCGAGCTGCCCACCGAGCAAGCCCGTGAGGCGGACATCGAACGGTGGTTGGGGCTTCAGGCCGCCTTACTGGATCACAACGCCGAGGCGGATTTCCAGTCGGCATACCTGCGGGAGCTCATTGCCGCCACCGACTACCCGCCGTTTGACCTGGCCGCCGTCTCGCAGCTGTTCAAGGACTGGATGGGCCACAAGGAAACTGACATCCTGGGCTACCGGGACATGACCCACCGCTCGGTTGTCACCGGCACCATGGCCGCCAAGCACCACACACGCTGGCTCAACGCCATGGATGATTCCCTGCGGCGCTACCTGGACGGACCGTCCCAGGACGTGGACACCTCAGCCCTGGCCGCTGTCGCCGCGGAGACCAGCACCAGGTAGCGTTCGGCGGCGGGCAGGAAACTCCGAAGGCCCGGCCGCTGTCCCACCTCCATGACGGAGCGGGGGCAGCGGCCGGGCCTTCTACGTGTGGTGCGTTTTAGGACTCGACGATGATGACCGTGTAGACCGGCTTGCGGCGCAGCGCGCGGTCGGACCAGCGCAGCAGGGCCTCGCCCACGGCCTTTTCGGCACCGTGGCCCGTCTTCTCGCCGCGGAGCCCGGAGATGGTCTTCTCCACGATCACGGTGGCCTTTTCAATGTCCTTCTCCGTGAGGTTGAAACCTACGGCGAAGTACTCCGGGTCCTCTTCGATTTTGCCGTTGTCCGGGTTGACGATCAGCAGGACGGTGACGGCGCCGTCCTCGGCCAGGCGGAGGCGGTCCTGCAGGGACTCCTCCGTTGCCGCGCCGGGGATCATGTTTTCCACGTAGACGTAGGCTGCGGGGACGCTGCCGGTGACCCTGGCGACGCCGTCCTTGAGGTCAATCGTGGTGCCGTCCTCAACGATGAACGCGTTCTTGGGGTCGACGCCGGTGCGGATCGCGAGTTCCGCGTTGGCCTTCAGGTGGCGGTACTCGCCGTGGACCGGCATCACGTTCTTGGGGCGAACCAAGTTGTAGCAGTAGACGAGCTCGCCGGCGCTGGCGTGGCCGGAGACATGCACCTTCGCGTTGCCCTTGTGGACAACGTTGGCACCCTGCTTGGTGAGGTCGTTGATGAGGCGGTAGATCGAGGACTCGTTGCCGGGGACCAGCGAGCTGGCCAACAGGACGGTGTCGCCGTCGGTCAGGTTGATCTGGTGGTCACCGCTGGCCATGCGGGCCAGGGCGGCCATGGGCTCACCCTGTGAACCGGTGCAAATGAGTACGGCCTTGTTGGGGGCCATGCGCTCGAGTTCCTTGGCATCGACGAGCATCCCGCGCGGGATCTTCAAGTAGCCCAGTTCGCGGGCGGTGCCCATGTTGCGGACCATGGAGCGGCCCACAAAAGCGATCTTGCGGTTGTACTTGTGAGCAGAGTCAATGATCTGCTGGATGCGGTGCACGTGGCTGGCGAAGCTGGAAACAACAACGCGGCGCGGCGCTGTGCGCATGACCTGGTCGATGGCCGGAATCAGATCGGCCTCGGCGGCCAGGAAGCCGGGGACCTCGGCGTTGGTGGAGTCGGGCATGAACAAGTCAACGCCCTCCTCGCCCAAGCGGGCGAAGCCGGCAAGGTCGGTGATGCGCTTGTCCAGCGGGAACTGGTCCATCTTGAAGTCGCCAGTTTCCAGCACCAGGCCGGCGGGCGTGCGGATGGCAACTGCCAGGCCGTCCGGGATGGAGTGGTTGACGGCCAGGAATTCGACGTCGAACGGGCCAAACTTGCGGCGGTCGCCTTCCTTGACGGTGATGAGCTTGCCCTTGATGCGGTGCTCGTCGAGCTTGGTCTTCAGGAAGGCCAAGGTCAGCTTCGCGGAGATCACGGGGATGTCGAGGCGGTGCTTGAGCAGGTACGGGACACCGCCAATGTGGTCCTCGTGGCCGTGGGTCAGCACCAGGCCAACCACGTCCGCCCAGCGGTCCTTCAGGTAGGAGAAGTCGGGGATGATGACGTCGACGCCGGGGTGGTGCTCCTCGGGGAAGAGCACGCCACAGTCAACGATCAGCAGCTTTCCCGCGAATTCGAAGACGGTCATGTTGCGGCCGATCTCCCCCAATCCACCGAGGGCAACGATGCGCATGGCACCTTCGGCAAGGGCGGGGGGAGTTTGGCGAGCAGTTCTTCTCATGGGATTCCAGACTTTATTGGTGTTATGGGCGTCAGGCCGTCGACGGAGCGAGGCCTTCTAGTGCGATTCTTTCGGCCAAAGGCTAGACCGGTATCGCTAAAAGTTTGTGCGTGCTAGACCCGATTTTACCACCGCACCCGCCGATGCATTCGCGCCGGTGCGTCGGCGTCAGTCCGGGGTCTCGGTGGTGGCCAGGTAATTGATCGCCGGAACATGGCTCACGCCCGTGTTGAAGGCGGTGACGGCCGTGAGCAGCGGCGCCTCACCCTCGAGGTGAATGATCAGCTTTGCCGCCTTCACGGGCTCGACGACGTGGATTCGCTGGGTTCCGATGGTGCCCGCCTCAACCAACAGCTGGCCGCCCTCGGTAAGGACTGTATGGCCTGCCACTCGCTGGCCCGCCAGCAATTCCTCCTCCAGGCGCAGGTGGTCAAAATCAATGTCGGCGCCAAAGTCGGCAAGCCAGGTACCGTCACCCAGGGCGCTCAGTGCGGCTGTAAGGGGAGCCTGGAACCGGCGCGCAACTTCTGCCGAAAATTCTCCCAGCCGGGCAACGTCCTCGGCCGGAATGAGCCCACGCATGTCCGGGGGCAGGTTGAGCAGCAAATTGGCGCCCAGCCCAATGGAGCGGTAGTAGATGGCCAGCAGGTGTTCCAGTTCCTTAGGCTCGTCCTCCGGGTGCCAGAACCAGCCGCGGCGCAGCGACACATCGCATTCCGGCGGCAAGTACAGGGCCTCGGTGAGGGCCGCCGAATGGATCGTGTAGTTGGAGAAGTTGGTTTCAGCCACCACGTACTGCACGGGGTCGGCGGCCAGGCCGTCCTCATTGCCCACCCAGCGGATAGTGGGGGCGCCCATATTGAACACCATGGCTTCTGGCTGCAGCTCGGCGATCAGGGCGCTGATGCGCTCCCAGTCGTATTCGCGCCCCTGCGAGCCGGCGCCGTCGAACCACAGCTCCGCCAGTTCGCCGTAGTTGGCGCACAGCTCACGCAGCTGGGCGACATAGAAATCGTCGTACGCTTCCGCATCCGGGTAGCATGCGGCATTTCTGTCCCACGGGGAGAGGTAGATGCCCAGCTTCATGCCGAACGTGCGGCACGCCGCAGCCACCTCGGCAACAACGTCCCCCTCACCTCCGCGCCATGGAGAGGACGCCACGGAATAGTCCGTGGTGGCCGTGGGCCACAGGCAGAAGCCGTCGTGGTGCTTGGCCGTGACCACAACGTACTTGGCACCCAGGGAGGCGGCCGTTTGGACCCATTGTTCGGCGTCGAGCGCTGTGGGGTTAAAGGACGCCGCGGGCAGGGTCCCGTCACTCCATTCCTTGCCGTGGAAACTGTTCAAACCGTAGTGGAAGAACACACCCATGGCGTCGCGCTGCCAGGAAAGTTGTGCAGGGGTGGGGATCACGGAATGCATGGACCAAGCCTTTCACAACTTTGGCGCCGGCTGGGTCCAGCGAAAAATCTAGCTGCCAACGCCGGCGTAGGAGTGCAGGCCAGAGAAGTACATGTTCACAATGGTGAAGTTGAAGACCACGCAGAGGTAGCCAACGATGGACAGCCAGGCCGCACGGGTGCCCGTCCAGCCCTTCGTGGCGCGGGCGTGCAGGTAGCCGGCGTAGACCACCCAAATAACAAACGTCCACACTTCCTTGGTGTCCCAGCCCCAGAACCGGCCCCACGCCTTTTCGGCCCAGATGGCACCGAACATGAGCGTCAACGTCCAGCCGACAAACGCAATGCCATTGATCCGGTAGGAGAGGTTCTCCAGGCTCAGCGCGTTGGGCACAAGGCGCATCACCGGCGCTTTGTCCTTCTTGCCGGCGGCAATGGAGGCTTCGCGGCGGGCCTGGAAAAGTTGCAGCACGGACATGGCAAAGGTAATGGTGAAGAACGCAGAGGACAGCACGGCGATGGAGACGTGGATGATCAGCCAGTAGCTCTGCAGCGCAGGCACCAGGTGGCCCACGGGGGTCCAGAACGCCACGGACGCGGCAACCACCATGACCAGCACCAGGCCGATCACAAAGGTGCCCAGGAAGCGCAGGTCACGGCGGGTCAGCACCAGCAGGAACACCACGGCCACGGCAAAGCTGCCCGTGGTGCAGAATTCGTACATGTTGCCCCACGGGACACGCCCTGCCGCGAGTCCACGGAAGAGCACCGCTGCCCCTTGTACGACGGCGGCAACAACAGTGAGTGCCACGGCCACCCGGGCCACGACGCGGCGCTGTTTGCCGTAGCGCATGGAATCGCCGGCGGTAATACCGTCGGAGCCGGCATGGGTTTTGCTGCTGGGACGCACTCCGCGGTCCTGCGGGCCGGAATCCAGGCCCTGGCCTGCCGCGCCACGGGCACCAACCAGCGCCGCTTCCTTGCTGTTCAGGGCATCGCTGGCGGCCTGTTCACCGGCCAGACCCTTTTTGACGGCCTGGCTAAAGGTCACCAAGTCCCAGGCGTAGGCGCAAAAGGCCACAGCGTAGGCCAACCCGGCAACCAGCATGAGCTGCTCACTGAGCTGGGCGAAGCCTTCATTGATCTCTGGCATTACTGATCCTTACTTGCCGCGGGGACGTGCTGCGCGGAGTCTGTTGGTGCGGAGTCGTTGTTGATTGTTTGTGCCTGCTCACCATTTTGCTCCTGCGCCGCCAATGGCACCAGCCATTGGGCGTGCAGGGCTTTATTGATGGCTGCGTATTCGCCAGCCAGGCGGTGGTCCTCGCCGCGGGCCAGGAGGCCAAACTCCACCATGGTGCGCCCGTCCGGGTGGTTGCCCGTCCGGACCCACACTCGGCGGCGGTTCAGGAACAGGGAGCCGATGAGTCCGGCCAGTGCCAGGACCGAGAACACCAGGACATAGATCTGGCCGGGATCGTGCCTGATGTCCAGGGCGGCGAACCGCTTGATGCCGTCAAAACTGATGCTACCGTTGCCCTCCGGCAGCGTGTAACTCTGACCCGGAACCAACACAATGCCGCCAGCATCGACGTTGCGTGAGTTGATCTCGGTCATCTTGGAGGTGTCCAGGGTGTAGACATTCCGGGGCACACCGTTGTCCAGGCCAAGATCGCCCGTGTAGGCGTTGAGGTTCAGCTGAGGGTTGAACGGATCGGGGTCCGAGCCAAAAGCCACACCCTTTTCATCGATGAGTGCCGTGGGCAGGAAGAAGCCCACAAATCCAAGCTGGTTGGGTTTGGCGTCGGGCACCTTAATGACCATCAAGGAGGTGTAGGCGCCGTCCGTGGGGATGGTGATGACGGGGCCCTGGAAGGCAACGTTGCCCTTGCCATCCTTGATGGTGACCACGGGGGCGTAGCCGTTGCCCACCAGGTACAGGTTGGTGCCGCCGAGGGAAACAGGCTCGTTGACCTTGAGCGTCTTCTTTTCGGGCTCGGCGCCGGGGCCGTCCTTGACGGTCAGCGTGGCGGTGAAATCCAACGGCTGGCCATAGTGGGCCTGCGTTGACCTGTCATACTTGACCACCAGACGGTCCAACTGTGCCGAGTAAGGGCTCAATTTGCCGTCGCTGAAATTGGCTCCCGGTGTGAACGTGTCATAGCTCGTGAGGGTGTTGACAAAGGTTTCACCCTCCACCAAAACACGCTGGCCGCTGTAGCCGAACAAGCCGCTGAATCCAACGGCCGCCAGAACGCCAATCATGGCCGTGTGGAAAATGAGGTTTCCCACCTCCTTGAGGAAGCCAATCTCGGCTCCCACCGAGGGCCGCTCGGTGTCGAGATCACGCACATCAACCCGGTAGCGGCGGGCCTTCAACACAGCTGCGGCGTCCTTGACGGCCTGCTGCGCGTCCACGCCGCTGCCGGCCGGGATTTCCACCGTGCCGTATTCGGCAAGCCGGGAAAGCCGCTTGGGGGTGCGCGGCGGCGCTGAGCGCATTGCCTTGTAGTGGATCTTGGCGCGCGGCAGAACACAGCCAATCAAGGAGGTGAACAGCAGCAGGTAAATGGCGGCAAACCACGGCGAGGAGTACACGTCGAACAGCTTGAACCAGTCCATGATGGGCCCCGAGGTGGGGTTGTCCTTCAAATACTGGGTCACCTCTGCGGCGTTGGTGGAGCGCTGCGGGAACAAGGAACCCGGCACCGCCGCCACTGCCAGCATCAGCAGCAGGAACAAGGCCGTGCGCATGCTTGTCAGCTGCCGCCAGGCCCAGCGCAGCATGCCGATGAACCCGAGTTGCGGCAGCACCACATCGCCGCCGGCCGGCTGCGGCTTCTTGCGTTTGGGCTCTTTCGCCGGCTTGGGCTCTTCCACCACTGTCTCTTTCATTAGATGGGCAATCTCACTTCATTGGCAAACCAAAACTGCAGCTGATTGATCCACGTGCCCCACAACCCGGAAACCATCAACAAGCCCAACACAATCAACACGCCGCCACCAAAATACTGCAGCCCGCGGCGGTGCTTGCGGAAGAACGCCAAGGCGCCCAGTCCCTTGCGCGCACCCAGGGCAATCAGCAGGAACGGCAGGCCAAGCCCCAGGCAGTAAATAAAGGTCAGGAATGCGCCCTTGGCGGCGTTGGGCCCGTCCGAGAACGCCAGCAACTGCACGGCGCTGAAGGTGGGGCCGATGCACGGCGCCCAGCCCAATCCAAAGGTTAGCCCCAAAATGGGCGCACCCCACAGTCCTGCCGGGGGCTTGGCATGAATCTTCGCCTCACCCTGGAACCAGCTCATGCCACCTAGGAACACAACACCCATGAAAATGACCACCACGCCCAGCACCTGGGTGACCCAGGCGGCGTCGGGCCCCATGAGCCAGGCACCCAGCTGGCCGAAGACCGCCCCGATCAGCATGAAGACCACTGAGAAGCCCAGCACAAACAGGCCAATCCCGGCGAACATTCGGCCGCGGCGCTGGTCCGCCAGATCGGCCCCGCTGAGCCCGCTCACATAGCCCAGATAGCCGGGTACCAGCGGCAGCACGCAGGGTGAGAGGAAGGAGACAAGCCCGGCCAACAGGGCAACAGGCATGGCCAGCAGCATGGAGCCGCTGAGGATTGTCTCGGCAAATGGATTGTTCATGAGGTGTGGGCGGCCGCTAGTTTTCGGCCAGGGCCGTGGTGATGAGGGCCTTCAGGGTGCCCTTGTCCGCAACACCCAGGATGCGGGCAGAAACGCGGCCCTTTTTGTCCAGCACAAGGGTTGTGGGGACGGCGGCCGGTGGCACAAACTTGGTCAGCGCCAGCAAAACGCCGCCATCCTTGTCCACAATGCTGGGGTACGTCAGGCCAAAATTGCGCTCAAAGGCCTCGGCCGTGGCCTTTTCATCGCGCACATTCACGCCCAGAAACTCCACGCCATTAGCGCCATTAGCGCCGAACTCGGTGTTGAGCGCCTGCATGTCCGGGGCTTCCAGCCGGCACGGGGCGCAGGCCGCATACCAGAAATTCAGCACCGTGACCTGGCCGGGGAAGTCCGCGGCGTCAACTTTCTTACCGTCAAACAAGGTGCCCGTGAACTCCACCGGGTCCTTGCGGTCGGCGGCACCATATTCGGTCACTGAGCCGTCGCCGGCAATGTAATTCTTGTTGTCTCCGGCGTTTGCCTGCTCGGCCAGGGGGTCCTTGCCGGTGCAGGCAGCCAGGACAACCGCCAACGCGGCGCCACCAGTGGCCAGCAATGCTCGCCGGCTCATCGAGGAAGTCACGATGGTGCCTTTCATTCTTGGGGGAAGCCATCGCGCAGGCGCAGAAGTGGCATTTTGTTCTACGCTACGTCGAAAAGCTGATTGTCAGCTGTGTGCCTTGTGCCTGAAAGGGGCTAGGCGCCGGGGGTGGTTGCGGCGCCGGGCAGCAATACCGCCGCGGGTTCGCTGTAGACAACATCCACTATGTCGTCGCCGTCGAACGTCAATGAGGTCAGGGACGCCAGTGTGCACTCGCGGTGGCGTGGATCATGCCACAGTGGCTTGCCCTCGGCGCTGCGCCGGGTGGCCCAGATGGGCAACTGGTGGCTGACCATGATGGCCTGCGCGCCGTCGCCGCCCAATTCGAAGGCACGACGGCGGGCATCACCTGCCGCCTCCAGCATGCGTTCTGCCTGGGCCGCGTACGCCTCACCCCAGGAGGGCCTGAACGGGTTCACAAAGTACGGCCAGTGCTTGGGCTTGCGCAGCTCGGCCTTGCTCATGACCAGGCCCTCAAAGTGATTCTCGGCCTCGATGATGCGCGGATCCGTCACAATCTCCAGGCCCAGCGCAGCAGCCGTGGGCTGCGCCGTTTCCTGCGCCCGCGTCAGCGGTGAGGCCACCAGATAGACGGGGGCAGCGCCGTCGACCGCCTGGGCCACAAAATGCTCGGCAACCATGTCAGCCATGGCCCGGCCACGCTCCGAAAGGTGGAACTCGGGAAGCCGGCCGTAGAGCACGCCGTCGGGATTAAATACCTCACCGTGGCGCAAAAGATGAACTGTTACTCGTGACATGCTTCCAAGTTTCTCAAAGTTAGCCAGCAAGGGGTTAATCCACCGGTTGAAAAGTTTTTTGCCAACCCGGGAATATTAGATACAAACGCATGCTTATACCTCTCGAAGGACAACCACTGCGGATGTCCTAATCACAGATTTGCCCAAACTTCCAAGGAGACTCCCATGTCAGTAACCACCATTGAATCAACCGGCCTCTCACAGGGCACCTGGAACCTCGACGCCTCACACAGCACAGTGGGCTTCGTTGTTCGCCACGCAGGCATCTCCAAGGTCCGCGGCCAGTTCACCGAACTTGAGGGCGCATTGACCCTCGGCGAAACCCTCGCCGAGTCCTCCGTGACGGCCACCATCGCCGCCGCCAGCTTCAGCTCGGGCGACGCCGGCCGCGACGGCCACGTCAAGAGCGCCGACTTCTTCGACGTCGAAACGTTCCCCACGCTGACCTTCGTCTCCTCCGCCATCACCGGCGATCAGGAAGACTTTGAACTGGCCGGCGAACTGACCATCCGCGGCATCGCCAAGACCGTCACCTTCAAGGGCGAGTTCAACGGCGTGGCCGTTGACCCGTTCGGCGCCACCCGCGCAGGCTTCGAAGCCAAGACTGTCATCAGCCGCAAGGAGTTTGGCCTGACCTGGAACGCAGCCCTGGAAGCCGGTGGCGTACTGGTTTCAGACAAGGTCACCATCACCTTGGACGTGGCCTTCGTCAAGGCCGCATAACCTACAGCACCCGTCTCACGAATGCCGGTTCGCCACTGTGGCGGGCCGGCATTCGCACTACCCCTTAGTACATCTATACAAGTGCTTAGGCCAGGACTAGGGTACTGCTATGAGTACACCGAATGAGTTTGAAGGTACCGAGCAACCAGGCTCGCAACCGTCTCCTGCCGGTTCCCAGCCTGATCCCAACACTCCCGCCACCGGCTACCAGGCACCCGGGCCGCAGGCGCCGCCGCCGGGGTACCAAACACCCGGCCCGCAAGCACCCCCGCCGGCCGGATCCATGCCCCCGCCGGGGTATCAGCAGCCGGGCTATCAGACCCCTCCTCCCGGCTACCAGCAGCCCGGGTACCAGCAGGCTCCGCCGCCACCGGCCGGGGACTTCAAGTTTGAAATGCCCAAGGACACCCCCCATTCAATGAATGAGGTCATGCCGGTGGGTGGTTTTGGCGGGATGTTCAAGATGGACGGCCTGCCGCAGCTGCTGAAGATCTCCTACATCATCTGGCTGGTCTCGGCAGGTCTGTGGCTTCTGAGCACGTTCTTCCTACTGATTGGTTCCCTGTTCGCCTTGGGCGCCAGGGACAATTCCATCTTCGGCATCACCGTCCCAGGCAGCGGAGCGGAAATCCGTGCCCAGGGCGTCATGGGAATTGTTGTGGCCATCATTTCCCTGGCGTTGATCCTGGCCGTCGTTGTCTGCGCCATGAAGCTCAAGGAGGGCATGCAGTGGGCGCGCATGGCGTTGTCCGCCATCGCCTTCCTGAGCATCGTCCTGTTGTTCTTCGGCGCAGGTGGTGGCTTGCTGAGCATTGTGGCCACTGTGCTGATGTGGCTGCCCGAATCAACGGCTTGGTTTAACTCCCGGGCCAAGGGAGTCACCCAATAGCTCCGGGAAGTAGAGAGCTGGGAGAGAGGTCGCGTAGGGTTTAGAGCAAACCCCACCGCGGCCTTTCTCTTTGCTTGGCCAGCTTCCTGGCCCCAGTCTTCAGCCCGGCCGCGGCACAACCGAAAGAGCAGCTGCCATGACCACGCCCGGTGAAGAACCCCAAGAGCACCCCACATCCCGCCCGGGAAGCTATGGGGAAATAGCCCCAGGTGTCCCCCGCTATGGCCAGTACGCCCCCGCCGGGTGGGAGCCGCCGCAGGACGTCAAGGATGCCCAGGCTGCCCTGAGCCCATCCTCCGATTTGCCCGCGGCACCCCAGTATCCAGGATTCCGTGGCGGACTAGCCGCCAATGCCGGCTCCGCTGACGCACAGTCACCCTTGGCTCCCCCTGCCCGCGTCATCTTGGCTGTCCGCTTGATCATGGCCGCCGGCATCCTGCAGGCGGCCTCCGCGGTGGCGCTTCTGCTGGTGCTGCTGGTGCCGGCGGTCAAGACCAGCGTCATGGAAACCCTCCGGGCCTCCATGGCGGACTACCCTGCCTTGGTGGAGGCCTATGCGGATCCGGCCATTGTCAACGCTGCCTTGTTCATGGCCTTTGTCATCAGCATCGCCATGACAGCGGTCTACTTTTGGTTGGCCATCAAGATTCGCCGCGGAGCCACGTGGGCCCGGACTACGGCACTTGTTCTGGCGTGCCTGTCGCTGCTGATGCTGGGGCAGCTGAATCCACTCAGCTTCATCCAGATTGCCTTGGGACTCGTTGCAGTGGTTTTCTTGCACCGCTCCCCGGCCAAGGAGTTCTTCCTGGCCCACAAGGCCCGCAAGGGTGCCGCCAAGCGCTAAAACCCGCCGCCGGGCCTGCCGGGCCTGCCGGGCCTGCCGGGCCTGCCGGGCCTGCCGAACGTACAGTTGATGCTGATGCTGCGCGCAAACATCAGCATCAACTGTACGTTCACGAGGCAGAAAAGGGCGGGTGGCTTAGACGCCGGGGCTGTCCTGTCCCAATAGCGGATCCTGCAACCGCTGGGCGTGGTACGCCAGGATCTGCAACTCGGTGGCCATATCCACCTTGCGGAGGTTCACGTCTTCCGGGACACTCAGGGCCACGGGCGCAAAGCTGAGAATGCTGTGGACTCCGGCCGCCACGACCCTGTCACACACGGACTGTGCCACCGCGGCAGGAAGCGCCAGGACCACCATGTTGGCGCGGGTGCCTGTCAAAACCGATTCCAGGTTGGCCACGTCACTGACGCGCAGCCAACCAATCTCGGTCCCCACCAGCATTTGGTCGGCATCGAGCAGCGCCACCACATCAAAGCCGCGTGATTCAAACCCGGCGTAGCGGGCCAGGGCCCTGCCCAGGTTTCCGGCACCAACGATGGCGACCCGCCACTCATGCGTCAGGCCGAGCGCCTGGGCAATTTGCCGGCTCAGATTCGCCACATCGTAGCCAACACCGCGCGTCCCGTAGGAGCCCAGATGGGAGAGGTCCTTGCGAACGTTGGACGCGCCCACACCCGCGGATTCGGCAAGGGCCTCGGAGGAGACGTTCTCAACGCCGTCAGCCAGCAGGGCATTGAGTGTGCGCAGGTACAGTGTCAGGCGGGACACCGTGGCAGGGGGCAGCTGCCGGGCCTGTTCGGCCGGCTGGTCGCCCGGGGTCTGCACTGGGATCAAGAAAACACTCCACATTCTCAAGCTAGGCCGCCCCAGGTGAGGAACAGGTGTCCGCAAGTTCCGCCGTCGGCCTTGGACCGTTTAGAACAACTGTAGGACCTGTCCTCGGTCCCCACCAAAAGCCGCACCCTTGACCCGTCGGCCGCGCGTCGGCCGCGCTCCGTCCCAGGGCCGGCACGCAGCTTGGGCCGCGCTAGGCGCCCGCCATGGCCCGTTCCAGGATGGCGCGGAGGCGGATGGGGTCGATCTGCCAAAAATCTCGCTGAATTCCGTCCACCAGCACCACAGGAATCTCCTCGCCGTAGCGGGCCGTCAGCTCGGCATTGCCGTCAAGGCTGAGTTCCGAATAGGCCAGGCCCAGTCCGCCGGCCACCTGGGTAAGCACCTCACGGGCGTCGTCACAAAGATGGCAGCCATCCTTGGTCACCAGCTCCAGCAGCGGAATACGACGCGCGGGAACGGCGTGGTTTGTGATGTTTTCGGGGACAGAATCCATGCCTACAACGGTACCCAGTCGGAACAGCTTCGCACAGTCGGCCGTCGATTTGCCCGGCAAATGAAAGTTTCACCACAGTTAAGCCCCGCTTCAAGTGGCGTGAGCGGCACAGACGGGCTGGATTGACTAGACTCATTCCATGCCCGACGTGACTACCAACAGTGCCGAGGCCGCCTCGACCACTGCGCACCACCAGGGCGAGGCAGCTTTCTTTGACGTGGACAACACCCTGATGAAGGGTGCCAGCTTGTTCCATGTGGCCCGCAAGATGTATCAAAAGCGCGCCTTCACCCTTGGTGACGCCGCTGGCTTCGGGTGGAAGCAAGCCAAATTCATCCTGCGCGGCGAAAACATGAACGACGTCCACTCGGTCCAGGATTCCGCCCAAAAACTCGCAGCCGGCATCAGCACCGAATTTGTGCGCCAGCTGGGTGAAGAAGTCTATGACGAAATGATCGTCTCCAAGATCTGGCCCGGCACCAAGGCCCTCACCCAGGAACACCTGAAATCCGGACGGCAGGTTTGGCTGGTGACAGCCACCCCGGTGGAAGTTGCTGGCGTCATCGCTAAGCGCCTGAACCTGACGGGCGCCCTGGGCACCGTGGCAGAAATTGACGACGGCGTGTACACAGGCCGCCTGGTGGGCGAGATCCTGCACGGTCCTGCCAAGGGACGGGCCGTTCGTGAACTGGCCCAGAAGCAGGGCCTGGACCTCACCCGGTGCTGGGCCTACAGCGATTCCTACAACGACATCCCCCTCCTCACGGCGGTGGGAAACCCGGTGGCCGTCAACCCGGATGCCAAGCTGCGCAAGCATGCCCGCGACAACAATTGGCCCATCTACGATTACCGCTCCGGGAGACGCGCAGCAACACTGGGTTTGAAGGCTGCCACCGGAGCTGGTGCTGTTTATGGCCTGTGGAAGGGCATCTCGATCGTCCGCCGCCGCTAATCCCCAGCTCCTCCCCCATTCCAGCCGCTGGCGCGTCTCCCGCCGTCGGGCATGAAAAAAGCACCCGCCCACCAAATGGTGAACGGGTGCTTTCGCAAAAAAAGAAGATTTACTTCTTGTTACGACGCTGGTGACGCGTCTTGCGAAGCTGCTTACGGTGCTTCTTCTTGGACATCCGCTTGCGGCGCTTCTTAACTACTGAACCCATGAAAGTTCCTCACAAACTGCATAGAAGGCCTCAAGTGAGGCCCAAACGATTAGGTCGACCGATCGCAGGAATCGGTCAAAGCCGAAAATGGATCTTTCCTAGACTACCGTGCCTACCCGGTCTGCGCCGAACCGGAAGTTCCGGCAGGTCCTGTGCCATCTACCACCGCACCCTTGAGGAAGGCCTCAACGGCGTTTTGCGGCACCCTATACGACCTGCCAAAGCGGACAGCGGGGAGCTCCCCTGCGTGCACCATGCGGTACACGGTCATTTTCGACACGCGCATGAGGGCGGCGACTTCTTGAACTGTCAAGAAGTGCACATCGGAGACATTTTGCTCCTGTGTCATGGCCGGACCTCGATGTTCATTGCCTAAAACTTGTCTAGCGTCCGGCCCACAGCGCCTTCTGCCTCTAGCTCTAACTCTAGGGGCAGAAGGGGCCACTGTGGTAGGCGTTCAGTGGTTCTTTGCCAACAGTCCGTGTCAGGCCGCGCTTGCGTTGTTGTTGCGGCGCGCGCGCGAGCTGCGGGCCAGGTTGGCCAGCACCTCGGCACTGACATCCCAGTCCATGCAGGCGTCGGTGACGCTCTGGCCGTAGTTCAGCTGGGCGGTTCCGGCCGCAACCTGCTCCACATTGAGGTTTTGGGCCCCGCCCATCAGGAAACTCTCCAGCATGATCCCGGCAATGTTGTGAGCAGAGGCGTCATCGGCTTCCAATTGCGCACCAATTTCCAGGGCCACCTCGGCCTGGCGGTGGTGGCTCTTACCGGAGTTGGCATGGCTGGCATCAACAATGAGTCGCGGGTTGATACCGGCGCCGGTGGCCTGCGCGGCGGCGCCGGCCACGTCGGCCGCACGGTAGTTGGGCCCCTTGCGCCCGCCGCGCAGGATCACGTGGGTGTCCTGATTGCCCTCGGTGCTGACTAGGGACGCGCGGCCGTTGCCGTCGATGCCCAGGAACGACTGCGGCGCACTCGCGGCGTTGCAGGCGTCGAGCGAAACTTGGAGGTCGCCGTCGGTCCCGTTCTTGAAACCGATGGGCATGGACAGCCCGGAGCTGAGCTGGCGGTGAATTTGACTCTCGGTGGTCCGCGCGCCGATGGCACCCCAGGAAATCAGGTCGGCCGTGTACTGCGGGCTGATCGGCTCAAGGAATTCGGTGCCCGTGGGCAGTCCCAATTGGGCCACCTGCAGCAGGAAGTGCCGCGCCATTTCAAGCCCCTTGGCCACGTCGTGGCTGCCGTCCAGCAGGGGATCGTTGATCAGGCCCTTCCACCCCACTGTGGTGCGCGGCTTCTCGAAGTAGGCGCGCATCACGATCAGCAGGTCTTCCTCGTGCTCCTTGGCCGTGGCGGCCAGCCGCCGGGCGTATTCCAGCCCAGCCTCGGGGTCGTGGATGGAGCACGGGCCCACAATGACCAGCAGCCTGTCATCCACACCGTCCATGATGGCCCGCACCTGGTCACGGCCGCGTTCGACGACGTTGCTTGCGTGGGCGTCCAGCGGCAGCACCGCTTCCAACTCAGTGGGGGACGGCAATGCGGTGAAGCGGCTGACGCGCAGATTGGCAGTGGTTTGGGGCGCCGAGGCGGCTGTGATGCTCATGGGGGTCCTTTGCTGCAAGATGGCAGCGGACCCCTCTTCGGAGCCCGCCTGAAAATGGCGAAGGACAGAGAATGAATTCTCTGTCCTGTTGGCTCTGAAGGTGATGGGATGCGTGTCAGTTAGACGCGGGCCCCTCCAGAGCCAACGAAAAATACGCATACCAACGGTTTGTCATGCCCACACCATACGCCGAAATTTAGCCGGCCAGCAAATCGGCCACGTAATGCAGCTGCCGGAGCCAGTGGTGCTCCTGCCCGCCCTCATGGTTGTTGAAGCGGTAGTACGCCATTTCCTTGGCCGGCGTCTTGTCCGGCGTCTGAGCCGCTGACTGGGCCGCCAAGGTGCCGTAGCCGTTGTAGGAGCCAAACACGGTGGTTGGCGGGCACGCGTCGTCCTGGCCGGCGCAGGAGTACAGCGCGGGGACGCTGGCGCGCGCGGCGAAGTGCACGCCGTCGAAATAGTTCAGCACGTCCAGGAAGGGCTCATAGTCCGTGCGGTGGCGCTTGAGGAAGGTAGCGATTTCCGGATACGGGCCGCGCACGGCAATGTCGATGGACCGCGGGAAGTCCTGCAGGAAGGGGACATCGGCCATGAGCGCCACAATGCCGCTGAGCCTTCCAGCTGCCAAACCGGCCGCCGCAATGGCCAGCCCGCCGCCCTGGCTGATGCCGGTGAGGATGACCCTGGTTCCATCCACCTCCATGTGGGATTGGGCGGCCTCGATGGCGCGGAAGGCGTCCACATACAGGCGACGGTAGTAGTAGTCCTCGCGGGAGCTGATGCCGCGGGTCATCAGGCCGGGGTGGGCCACATCGCCTGCGGAGGGGTGCGGATCCGGGGTGTCACCGAGCAGGCCGCCATAGCCCTGGCCGCGGGTGTCCATGATGAAGTGCGCGTACCCGGCCTGCGCCCAGGACGTGTCCTGGTGGACCAATCCGCGGCCACCGGAGTAGCCAATATAGTGGACCACCACGGGCAGCTTCTGGCCCGTGCTACGGTTCGCGGGCAGATGTAGCCAGCCCTTGATGGGGGCTCCGCCAAACCCGGCAAAGGTGGCGTCGAAGCTGTCAATGACGCTCAACATGTTCTCCACCGGAGTGAAGGTTGCCGCCACCGGAAATTCGCGGGCTTCGGCCATGGTGCTGTCCCAAAAGCTGTCGAAGTCTCCGGGTGCAGCGGGTCCTGCGGCGTAGTGGCTGAGTTGCTCAAGGGGCAGATCGAACTGCGGCATGGCTCGGGTTCCGTTCCAGTATGGGCCCGGCACTAACCCCGGGCACTAGAGACATCCTACGTCCTACACGTAGCTTTTACCTGCGCTTTACTGCCACATCTGCGCTTGGGCGGCTTGTTGGCGGTTGCTGAACCGCCGCCAAGCCGTCCAAGCGCAGTTATGCGGACAAAGCGCGTTCATCCGCGGGCTCATAGCGCCTGCCGGGGTGGCTTGCTGCGACCATTGCCCGCAGCCCGGCCAGGGATGCTGGCGCTGCACCGGCAGCGCGGGCCTGGACCAGCAGGTTGCCCAGGGCCGTTGCTTCCACGGGCCCGGCGATGACGGGCCGGCCTGTGGCGTTGGCCGTGAGCTGGCAGAGCAGCTCATTTTGGGATCCCCCGCCCACAATGTGGATCACGTCGACCGCTTGCCCGGAGAGCCGCGCAGCGTCCCGAACGGTTGTTGCGTAGGCTGCTGCGAGGCTGTCCAGAATGCAGCGCACGACGGCGGCGGGCCGGGTTTCCAGCGACCCTCCCTTGGCGCGCACCGCGGCGCGGATGCGCCCGGGCATGCCGCCGGGGGCGATGAAGTCTTGCGAATCCACGTCGATGAGCGGCCCGCCCCCGGGTTCCTAATTAACCAAATCTGACCCGCAGAAAACGGCGAAAATCACGGTAAAACCGTGTATTTTCGCCGTTTTCTGCGGGTCAGATGAAGAGGCGGAGCTTAGATCAAGCCCTGGGCCAACATGGCGTCGGCAACCTTGACGAAGCCAGCGATGTTGGCGCCAACCACGTAGTTGCCCGGGGAGCCATAGGTGTCGGCTGTTTCGGCACAGCGATCGTGAATGCCCACCATGATCTGCGTGAGGCGGGCCTCGGTGTGCTCGAACGTCCAAGCGTCGCGGCTGGCGTTCTGCTGCATTTCCAACGCTGAGGTGGCCACACCACCGGCGTTGGCTGCCTTGCCCGGGCCGAACAAGGTGCCGGACTCCTGGAAGACGGCAACGGCACCGCTGGTGGAAGGCATGTTGGCGCCTTCAGCAACGGCGATGAGGCCGTTCTTGACCAACTTGGTGGCTGCTTCGGTGTTGAGTTCGTTCTGCGTGGCGCAGGGCAGGGCAACGGTTGCGTTGACGTCCCAAACGGAACCGCCCTCAACGTAGCTGACGGATGCTCCGCGGCGAACCGCGTACTCCTTCAGGCGGCCGCGCTCTTTTTCCTTGATCTGGCGCAGGAGGGCAACGTCTATGCCGTTCTCGTCCACAATGTAGCCGGAGGAATCGGAGCAGGCCACAACGTTTGCACCGAGCTGCTGAGCCTTGGCGATGGCGAACGTGGCAACGTTTCCGGAACCGGAAACCACCACGCGCTGGCCGTCGAAGGAGGTGCCGCGGGTCTTGAGCATCTCGTTGGCGAACAGAACTGTACCGAAACCGGTAGCTTCCGGACGCACCAGCGAGCCGCCCCAACCAACGCCCTTGCCGGTCAAAACGCCCGACTCATAGCGGTTGGTGATGCGCTTGTACTGGCCGAACAGGTAACCGATTTCGCGGCCACCCACACCAATGTCACCTGCGGGGACGTCGGTGTACTCACCAATGTGGCGGTAGAGCTCCAGCATGAAGCTCTGGCAGAAGCGCATGACCTCGGCGTCGGACTTGCCGCGCGGGTCAAAGTCGGACCCGCCCTTGCCGCCACCGATGGGCATGCCGGTCAGTGCGTTTTTGAAGATCTGCTCGAAGCCGAGGAACTTCACAATGCCCAAATACACGGACGGGTGGAAACGCAGTCCGCCCTTGTACGGGCCAAGTGCCGAGTTGAACTCAACACGGAAACCGCGGTTAATCTGCACGCGTCCCGAATCGTCCATCCACGGAACACGGAAAATGATCTGGCGCTCGGGCTCACACAAACGCTGCAGAACAGCAGCGTCCACGAATTCTGGATGCTTATCCAGAACCGGGCCAAGGCTTTCAAAAACTTCAAGAACAGCCTGGTGGAATTCTTTTTCGCCGGGGTTGCGAGCTAAAACTTGCTCCCGGATGGCTTCTAGCCTGGTATCCATGAGTCTCCTGAGAAGGGTGAGGCGCTAAAAACGCGCATAAATATGCTCACTGGCAATTTTCCAGTCACCATGGCTGTAAGACTAATTTTTCCCATTCTTCGAAATGCCATGCAAGTTCATGCATAAATCACAGGAGCAGGGGCGGACCGGGCCGCCTTACTCAGTCCTTGCGGCGCCTGAATGTTGGCAGGGCAGGAAGGTTGGCGAGCAAATCTGCAGCCTTGTTGGCCGCACGGCCAACGCTTCGGCTGATTTGCCCGGGGACGCCGCCGTCATTCTCGTTCGAGTGCACAACCACAGCCGCCTGGCTGGAGGGGACAACACCCGTTGCGCGGGCCCCTGTAACACCGCTTGCCGCGGCGCTGGCACCAGGGGCAGAACTGGTGGCAGTGTGAGCGGGTGCCGCCAGCGTGGGCACCCGGGCGCCGTTCGACGCTGCGGGAAGCAGCTTTTCCGCTGGCGGCACTTCCGTCACGGGAGAAGGCACAGCAGCGGGCACGGCAGCAGCAACCTGCGGCGGCGTGGCCGCGCGCCCATCAAGCGGGGCCGCCGACGGAAGCTGGGCCGGCGCAACGCCGGAGAGCCCGGGGGCAGTGGCTCCTAGAGATTCCAGCCAACTGGCCACCAGCGCAAGGGGTTCGGTATTGATCCCGTAGAACCGCTTCTGGCCCTGCGCGCGCATCGTGACCACGCCAGCCTCACGCAGGACGCGCAAATGCTTGGAAACCGTTGGCTGCGAGACCCCCAGCTCATCCACCAGCTGACCCACAGCCTTGCTCTCCTGGGCCAGGGCTTCCAAAATGTCCCGGCGGGTACTTTCGGCAATCACCGCGAAGACTTTTTCAACAACCATCCCACTACTCTAGCGACATATGCCCGCCACAGCATTTTTGACCCTCCGGACGCGGAACTTCAATCGCGCCAGCGGCTAGCGACCGGCACGGCGTGGCACGGCGTGGCTGGGCCCACCTGCCCGAGGGACCCGGAAATCGCGCCAGCGATTTTTGGGAGGGCGTGGGGACTGATATGTGGGAACTAGTCAAACCACGGATCCAGGCCGTACATGGGGAAAACGGCCTTCCGGGTGGCCATGACAGTTCTGTCCAGCGCGTCGGAGGGGTTGTAGCCAACTTCCCAGGACCGCCACCACGTATCAGCGTCCTCACCCATGAGCAGAGGCGCCACCTTGCCGTACTTTTCCGCAACGTAGCTGCGCCACGCCTCAGGAACGGGGGTTCGCAGCGGAACCGGCTTGCCCGCCACAATGGCCATCAGGTGGCTCCACACCCGCGGCACAACACCCACAATGTTGTAGCCGCCGCCACCTGTGGCAATCCAGCGACCGCCACACACCTTGTCCGCCAGCGCCGCAATGCTCAGCGCAGCCTCCCGCTGCCCGTCGACGCTCGTATTCAAGTGGGTCAGCGAATCGTCCCGGTGCGAGTCGCAGCCGTGCTGGCTGACAATAACTTCCGGCGCAAAAGCTTCAACCAGTTGGGGCACGACGGCGTGGAAGGCCCTGAGCCAGCCGGCATCTGAGGTGCCGGCCGGGAGGGCAACGTTCACCGCGGTGCCCTCCGCAAGCGGCCCACCCACGTCGTTGGCGAACCCGGTGCCGGGAAAGAGCGTCACACCGGACTCGTGCAGAGAGATGGTCAGCACCCGGGGGTCGTTCCAGAAGATGCTCTGGGTGCCGTCACCATGGTGAGCGTCTATGTCTATGTAGGCAACCTTGGACACTCCCGATTCCAGCAGCTTCACAATGGACAGCGCGGTGTCGTTGTAGATGCAGAATCCACTGGCCTTGCCGGCAAAAGCGTGGTGCATGCCGCCGCCAAAGTTCACGGCGCGCGGCACCGCACCACTGATCAGGGCACTTGCGGCCAGCAGTGATCCCCCAGCCAACCGGGCACTGGCTTCGTGGATCCCTGCGAAGACGGGGTCGTCCTCCGTGCCCAGGCCGCGGCTGGGATCGCTCAGGGTGGGGTTCTCTCCCACGCGGCGGACCGCGGCAATGTAGTCGCGGTCGTGAACTGTGGCGAGCTGGTCGTCACTTGCCACATAGGACTCCACCACATCCACCTGCGGCAGCTCAAAGATCCCCAGCTCGCGTGCCAGCGCCGCTGTGAGGTCCAGACGGGCCGGGGACATGGGATGGTGGGGGCCAAAATTGTACGCGGACATGGCCGCATCGCAGACTATGCTTGTCGGGACGGCCGCTGGCCCTGCGCTGGCGAAGGATGACATCCATCACAGGCTATCGAAGTATGGCCGCAATTGCCGTATCGACGACTCGGCACCATCTACGGCAGGAAGGGCAGCAACGCGTTGGCAGCAAATTCAACTCTTCAACAAGGGCTTCCCAAATGGCCGCTGAGAGTCGTGGTGAGTGTCCGCGATTTCGTGGACCACGTCGCGAATAGTTCCCCTGCCCGTTTGGCTTTGATTGTTTTTGCCTTGGTCATCATGGCCTTCACCCTGACGTTGTGCCTGCCCGTAGCATCCCGTACGGGTCAAGCCACGGCATTCCACGACGCACTGTTCACAGCGGTTTCGGCTGTCTGCGTGACAGGGCTGACCACTGTCTCCACTGCATTGCACTGGTCATTCTTTGGCCAGCTCGTGATCTTGATTGGCATCTTTGTGGGCGGCTTGGGCATTCTGACATTGGCATCACTGATGTCCTTGATGGTCAGCAAGCGCCTGGGCGTCCGCGGCAAGCTCATCGCCCAGGAAGCCATGAACGCCGGGCGGCTGGGCGAGGTGGGCACCCTGCTCCGGATTGTTATCAGCACCTCTGTTGCTGTGGAAGTGGTGCTGGCATTAGCGTTGGCCCCCCGCTTCCTCATCCTGGGCGAGCCGCTCCCGCAGGCCATCTGGCACGCCACCTTCTATTCCATCTCAGCATTCAACAACGCAGGCTTCACACCCCATTCCGACGGCGTTGTCCCCTACGAGGCTGATCTGTGGATCCTGACCCCGCTCATGGTCGGCGGCTTTATTGGCAGCCTGGGCTTCCCCGTCATGATGGTTCTTCTAGTGACAGGATTCCGCTTCAAGAAGTGGACGCTGCACGCCAAGCTCACCGTTCAGGTGTCCCTCATGCTCCTGGTGGCGGGCAGCCTGATGTGGGGAGCCATGGAGTGGAGCAACCCGGCCACCATTGGGGGGATGAGTGTGGGGGACAAGATCACGCACTCCGTGTTTGCCTCCGTCATGACCCGTTCCCTGGGCTTCAACCTGGTGGACATGAACGCCATGAACACCTCCACCATGCTGCTCACAGACGCCCTGATGTTTGTGGGCGGCGGCTCCGCCTCCACGGCGGGCGGCATCAAGGTCACCACCTTGGCCGTAATGTTCCTGGCCATCGTGGCCGAGGCCCGCGGTGACAACGACGTCAAGATTTACGGCCGCACCATCCCCCAGGGAACCATGCGCGTGGCCATCTCCGTCATCGTGATGGGCGCAACGTTCGTCATGATCGCCTGCGGGCTGCTGCTGGCCATCTCGGGCGAAAGCCTTGACCGGGTGCTTTTTGAAACCATCTCCGCCTTCGCCACCGTGGGACTGAGCACAGGGCTCAGTGCCGAGCTCCCGCCGTCGGGGGTCTATGTTTTGTGCGCCATGATGTTCTTTGGCCGCGTCGGCTCCATCACCCTCGCCGCAGCCCTGGCCTTGCGCCAGCGCCGCCAGCTGTACCACTACCCGGAAGAGAGGCCCATCATTGGCTGAGAAAACAGACTCCAACAACCGCCCGCCGCACAATGCACCCGTTTTGGTGGTTGGTTTGGGCCGTTTTGGTGCCGCCACGGCCCACCAACTGGTCAAGCAGGGCCGCGAAGTGCTGGCCATCGAGCGCGACCCAGCGCTGGTCCAAAAGTGGGCCGGCGTCCTCACCCACGTGGTCGAGGCCGACGCCACCAACATTGACGCGCTGCGCCAGCTCGGGGCACAGGACTTCAGCTCCGCCGTCGTAGGTGTGGGAACATCCATCGAATCCAGTGTGCTCATCACCGTGAACCTGGTGGATTTGGGGATCGATCATTTGTGGGTCAAGGCGATCACGCAGTCGCACGGCAAGATCCTGACCCGCATTGGCGCCAACCACGTCATCTACCCGGAGGCCGACGCCGGCGTCCGTGCCGCGCACCTGGTGGGCGGGCGCATGCTTGACTTCATCGAGTTCGACGACGACTTCGCCATTGTGAAAATGTACCCGCCCAAGGAGACTCAGGGTTTCACGCTGGAGGAATCCAAGGTGCGTTCCAAGTACGGCGTCACGGTGGTGGGCGTGAAGTCCCCGGGCGAGGACTTCACGTACGCCCAGCCGCACACGCGCGTCTCCAGCCGCGACATGCTCATTGTGTCCGGCTACGTTGACCTGCTGGAACGCTTCGCCGCCCGGCCCTGACCTCACGTTTTCGCCCTGCCGAGCGTCTACAGGATAGGGAGGTACCACTGATGCTGGAACATTCGATTTTCGACTCACCCTTGGGCCTGTTGACGGCTGTTGCGAACGACGACGGACTGCAGGCTGTGTACATGGCCGAGCACAAACGCCGGCCTACTCAGGAGACGATGGGCGAGCGGGTTGTCGCTGCCGATTCGCTGGTTTTGGGGGCCGCGGCGGAACAGCTGGGCGAGTACTTTGCCGGGCAGCGGCGTGAGTTTTCCGTGCCGCTGGCACCGCTTGGCAGCCCGTTCCAGCACCGCGTCTGGGCGGCATTGCGCCAAATTCCTTTTGGCGAGGTGCGCAGCTACGGGGAACTGGCGGGCATGCTGGGCGACAAATCCATGGCCCAGGCCGTGGGCTCGGCCAACGGCCGCAACCCCATCAGCATCATTGTCCCCTGCCACCGGGTGGTCGGGGCGGATGGTTCGCTGGTGGGCTATGCCGGCGGTGTGGAGCGCAAGCAGTTCCTTTTGGAGTTTGAAAACCCGGCCTGGACGGGCACCGAGGCGTTGTTTTGACCGAACCGGAACCGGACCCTGCTGCACGGCCGTCGCCTCGATCCGCGGCGCTACCGCCCTTTGACGTCCTGGTCTCCACCCACGGCGCCACCGTATTGCGGGTCTGCCGGGCACTGGTGGGTGTCAGCGATGCTGACGACGTCTGGCAGGAAACGTTCCTGGCAGCCCTGCGGGTTTATCCCACGGCAACAAAGGTCAGTAACTGGCAGGCCTGGCTGGTAACGATAGCCCGCAACAAGGCCGTGGACCATCACAGGAAATCCCTCCGGCTCCCCATCCCGGCGAGTGGTTCAGGGGTGTCCGATTCCTCCGAGGGGATCTTTGCGGCGGCCGGCCGTGTAGGCGGCGCAGGGCAGGGTGGAGGGGACGCCGTGGTGCAGGCCGTTGAAGCCAATCTGGAGGCAGCCACCGTGTGGGCGGCGCTGGGGCTATTGCCGCCGATGCAGCGTGAGGCAGTGGTTTTTCATCATTTGGCCGGGCTGCCGTATGTGGAGGTGGCCGAGCTGCTGGGGAATTCGCCGGAGGCTGCGCGCCGGGCCGCATCCGACGGCATGAAGGCGTTGCGCGCATTTTTGGCGCAAAGGCGCACTGTGATCGAAAGGATTTCTGGTGAACACTGACGTCGAATTTCCCGCAGAACTTGCCGCGGTGACGGCTGCTGAGGATGTCACCTTGGAGCGCCTGCGCGGCGCGTTCAGCATTGCCGCCGCGGAGGGCGGGCTGGTGGATGTTGCCTACAGGGTGGTTGATTCGCCCGTGGGCCCGCTGTTGCTGGCCGGCACTGTGCAGGGGCTGGTACGGGTGGCGTTTGCCCGCGAAGACCATGATTCCGTGCTGGAATCCCTGGCCACCACCATCAGCCCGAGGGTCATTGCGGCACCTGCCCGCCTGGATCTGGCCGCGCGGGAAATGGATGAGTACTTTGCCGGCCGCCGCCACAGCTTTGAGCTGCCCCTGGATTTCAGGCTGGCCAGCGGCTTCCGCCGTGAGGTGCTGGCGCACCTGCCGGAGATTGGGTACGGTCACACGGCCAGCTATGCACAGGTGGCGGCGCTGACCTCCAGCCCGCGGGCCGTGCGGGCTGTGGGAACCGCATGTGCGCGCAATCCCCTGCCGCTGGTGGTGCCCTGCCACCGGGTGATCCGCTCCGACGGCAGCCAGGGGGCGTACTTGGGCGGTGTGGAGGCCAAGGCGCTGTTGCTGGCCTTGGAGGCAGGGCACTAGGCCCTCCACACCCTCCCCCACACGCTATCGCAGCAATGGTGCCTTTTTCCTGAACCCTCTCGCAGCAATGGCTAGCTTTCGCAAAACCCTTTCGCACTGGTGGCGCCCACTGCGGGCATGAGTACGACAACGTCCCGAAAAATCCAGCCATTGCTGCGAGAGCGTCGGGGGGAAAACCGACCATTGCTGCGATAGCGTCTACTGGGCGCCGAGCTCTTCGGTGATGGCTGCTGCACGGGCGGCTGCTGCACGGGCGCCCGCCCGAATAGTTCCAGGCAAGTCGTCCCGGTCAAAGCTGGCAATGGCCTGCTCAGTGGTCCCGTTGGGGCTGGTGACGGCCCGGCGCAGCTCGGTGGGATTAGCGCCGGGTTCGGCCAACATGATGCCGGCACCGGCCACAGTTTCCCTGGCCAGGATCTGAGCAATCTCCGGTGAGATACCAAAGTCCTCGGCTGCTGCCGCCATGGCTTCTGCAAGGTAGAAAGCGTAGGCGGGGCCGGAGCCGCTGATGGCCGAAACGGCGTTCTGCTGCTCCTCCGGAATGTCGAGCACCACGCCTGAGCCGTCAAATACTTCGTGGGCTGCGGCCAGATGATGTTCATCGGCCGACGTTCCCGCGGAGAGGGCAACCACGCCGCGGCCCACCTTCAAGGGCGTGTTGGGCATGGATCGAACCACCGGCTGACCTGGGCGTAAAGCGCCTTCAAGCTGTGCCACGGACACGGCCGCGGCAACACTGATGACCACGGCATTGGATTCCAGTGCGCCGGCAATTTCACGGCACAGGTCAATGATTCCCACGGGCTTGACCCCCAAGATGACCACGCTTGCCCCAGCCACGGCCTCCACATTGGCTTCGACTTCCTCGTTGGAGGCCAAAGCGGTGACGCCGTGGCGGGTGGCTAGCTCGTGCGCCCGCTCCGGGCGCCGCACTGTCACCACAACGGAGAGCGGGGACACCCCGGCGGCCAGCATGCCAGCCAGAATAGCTTCACCCATGGAACCGCAGCCAAGAAACACAATCTTTTTCATCATGTTCCCATCTTGGTTGGCCACGGCACAGCATGCAACCGGGCAGCCTCACGCAACCCACGGGGAGCGCTTAATGGCAAACGCACAGCTGGCGCCCCGGCTATTCTCAACCAGGCCCCGTAATCTTTTAATTACCTCATAAGGGTGCGAGTGATGATCGGATTGGTCTTGTCCTGAAGACCAATCAAATCGCCGGAGATCTCGCCAGTGAATCCCCCATCCACTGGCTGAGCTTCCTCCGGCGATTTCACTTTAAGGCCTCGGCAGGCCCGGCCACCGCGGTCACCCGCTACGGCGCCGTCTGCCCCAGGTGCACGCGGGCAAACTCCAATGTTTCGGCCAGCCATTCCTCACGCTGCCCGGCACCCTTGGCCTTGCGCGTGGAGATTTCGGCGACCACTGCGCCGTCGAACCCGTTATGGGCAATATGTTGGAGCACCTCAACACACTCCTGCGTGCCATGGCCGGGGATCAGATGCTGGTCCTTGGTGGACGGCGAAATTCCATCCGTCAGGTGGATGTGCCGCAGCCGCTCCCCCAACGACTTGACGGCATCCAGGCTGGACGCCCCGGCCGTGGCAGCGTGGGAAAAGTCCCAGGTGACGTCGCGGTAGTCCAAGGGAACGGGGTCCCAGTGCGGCAGGTAGGCCAACGCCTCACGTCCCCGCACACGCCACGGGTACATGTTCTCCACAGCAATGCGAATCCCAAAGGCATCCGCAATGTCCCGCACACCGTGGGCAAAGGTTTCTGCGTAGTCGTTCTGCCAGCGGAACGGCGGGTGCACCACCACCACATCCGCTCCAACATCAACAGCCATTTGGGCTGATTTCTGGATCTTGTTCCAGGCACTGCCCCACACCTGCTGGGTGAGCAAAAGCGTGGGCGCGTGGATGGCCAGGATGGGCTGATCGTAGCGTTCGGCCAGCCGGGTCAGGGCCGCGGCGTCTTGACTGTCACCGTTGTGCGTGACAAGGACTTCCACGCCGTCGTAGCCCAGGTCTGCAGCCACGGCAAAGCCGTCATGCACGGAAAGCGGGTAAACCGAGGCGGTGGAAAGTGCCACGGGAATGGGGGCCCGAGGGGTGCTGCCGGATTCCTGCTGGTGCTGCTCCAAAGGCGGGTCCGCCGGTGTTTGAGTCATGTCCGCCTACTTAGTTTTTCGAATTCATCAGCTTGGCAACGTGGGCCGGAGGGTCCAGCGGGCCGTCAAAAACCAGCTGGTCCAGGCGCCGCAGGATGAGCCCCTCTCGCAGGGCCCATGGGCTGATTTGCATGGTTGTCACACCAAACATCTCCATGGCTGTCTGCGCCACGAGCGCCCCGGCCAGCACTTGCTGGGCCCGCGGAGCGGAAACTCCCGGCAGGTGCAGCCTGTCCGCCGAGGACATGGCCGACAACCGCTGGGACCACAGCCCCAGATCGCTCAGGTGCAGTTCGCGGCGCACATAGGGCCCCATGGACGACGGCGCGGCCCCGGTAATGCGCGCCAGCGCTCGGAATGTTTTGGAAGAGCCCGTGACGATGTTGGGCGGGCCGAGCAGTTTGGTGGCTGCGACCGGCTCCTTGAGGGTGGCCTTGATGTGTTTGCGCAGCTGTTTGACGCTCTTGGCCGTGGGCGGGTCCTCGGCGAGCCAATCCCGGGTCAGCCGACCGGCGCCGAGGGGCACGGAGTGGGCCTGCTCGGGAAGCTCGTTGGCGCCCTGTGAGATTTCAAAGGAGCCTCCACCAATGTCCAGGTTCAGAATGGTGCCGGCATCCCAGCCGTGCCACCGGCGCACGGCGAAGAATGTCATGGCCGATTCTTCCTCACCCGTGAGCTCCGTCAGGCGGACAGTTGTTTCATGCTGCACCCGGTCCAGCACCGCAGCACCATTGGTGGACTCGCGGATGGCTGAGGTGCAGAACGCCAAAAGATCCTTGGCTTTGTGCTGGGCGGCGAACTCCCACGCCTCCAGAATGAACTCGATGAGCTCACTTTGGCCCTCATCGGTGATGTTGCCTTGATCATCGAGGTGCTGCACAAGGCTCAGCGGCCGTTTATGCGAGGCATACGGGACGGGCTTGGCCCCGGGCCGCGCGTCAACAAGAAGCAAGTGAACGGTGTTGGAGCCGATGTCGAGCACGCCTAATCTCATATGCCCATTATGGCCCTTTTGGCATCATTACAGGCCAAAGGCCACCCGATTGCGAAGCAACAAAATGAATCGCTTCGCAATCGGGCGGCCTGGGGACTCAGCGTCGGCGCGGTTTACTGGTGCATTCCCGCACGACGACGGCTGCTCATCACTACCACTGCACCAAGGAGAGCCATCAGCACGGCCCCGCCCCACAAGGCTGTGGTGTTGGCGCCCGTGTTGGCCAGACCACCCTTGGCCGGCGCCGATGACGTGGGGGCGGAGGAACTGCTTGCCCCGCCTGCCGTGGTTGCCGTGGTGTTGGCCAGAACGGTGAACATCGCCTCCACCACGCGCTGGGAGGTTTCACCGCTAAGCGTCACCTTGTGCTCGCCCACGGCGAAGTTGGCTGGCACATTCCAGGTGAAGGATACGTTGCCGTTGGCATCAGCAACGCTCACACCGAGGTCCACGGGATCGCTGTGCACGGTTCCGCTCACCTTTTCACCGGGCAGGAAGCCTGAACCGGTGAAGGTCACCGCCTGGCCCTGCTGAACATCGTCCGCCTCAACAGAGGCAGGCGGTGTGGTGGTGGCAGGAGCCGTCGTAGCCGGTGCCGTGGTGGTTGCCGGCGCCGTAGTCGCCGGAGCGGTTGTTACGGGCGCCGTCGTCGCAGGGCTGGTGGTTGCCGGCGCCGTCGTGGCCGGGGCCGTGGTGGTGGCAGGAGCCGTTGTCGCCGGAGCCGTCGTAGCCGGTGCCGTGGTGGTTGCCGGCGCCGTCGTGGCCGGGGCCGTGGTGGTGGCAGGAGCCGTCGTTGCCGGGTTGGTGGTGGCGGGTGCCGTGGTTGCCGGAACTGTGGGTTCCACAGCCACGTCCGCCGCGTCAATGCTGAACTCGGCCAGAGTGGTCCAGGGCTGGCCCGACTGCTCGCTGAGAGCCTTAAGGGTCACGAACTGTCCCACGGCAGGAGTGGCAAAAAGCACCGTCTGGAGGGTAGAAACGTTCGCGAAGGTACCTTCGGCAACCTTGGTCCCCACATCACCGGCAGTCTTGCTGACGTACACCTCGTAGTTCTTGATGCGTCCGTTGATGGCGCCGGAGGACGTGCCCTGGCGTGGCAGTGCGTTGATGGCGCAAATGCTCATCTCCTTGCCAAGGTCAGCCTTGATGGTGTGCGGCAGGGGCGCGTTGGAAGGCGTCCAGGCCGTTCCCCAGAAGGTGTTGGGGTTGCCGTCAATGGCGTTGGAGCCGGGGGTGATTTCGCCTCCGCCATTGTTGAAGTTGTCAACCGTTGCACCTACGGGGCGCAGCGGGGCGGTCGAGCATGTCAGCAAGCCTGAGGCGCTTGAGTTGCTGACGCGGGATTCAGCACCAACCTTGTAGGCTGTGGCGGCGGAGACAGTAAAGTTTCCAAGGGCCACTCCGGTCGACGGCGTTGCCGTGAACGTTGCCGTTTTGGCAGTTCCGGCGGCAACATCACCAAGGGCGATCGACGCCGGGGAAATGGTCCAGCCGGCAGGAGGCGTCGGGGTGACAACGGCAGCTGTGATGTTGGTGGCTGTTCGGTTGTCCACAGCAACAGTGATGGTGCTCGGAGCCCCGGCCACTGCGCGGGCGGGAGCCGTGACGGTGGTGGAGACTTCGCCCGTCAGGGTGAAGACGCTTGCGGCTATCACGTCGGCGGCCTGCTGCGTCAAGGCGCCGGCTGCATTGAGGCTCAGCGGCATCTGGGTGATGGCGTTGCGGATCTTGTAGCCGTTGCCGACCTTGAGGACTTCCCACTTTTGCAAGTTATTCACATTGCGGTCAGCCGTGGTGCAGTCGGACAACGACGGCGCCAGGTCCTGCTGCATGGGGGCTCCGAGCCAGAGCACTCCGCCGGCCATGGCTAGGCACTTGCCGTTGGCAGCTGTCAGCTTGTAGTAGTGGTCAGTGGTTGCTTCAAGCATCCAGGTCTCACCGGCTGCGGCGGCTACATTCACGCCTGCTCCGCTGACGTTGACTGCCTTGCCGGCTGTGGAAATCGTGTATCCGCCGTTGCCTACCGGAGTCCTGTCATAGCTGTCGTAGCCGGGTACGCGGCCCAGGTTATTTGTCAGCGTGCTGAACTTGGCGAAGTCGGCTGTGGGCTTGGGGCCGCCCCACGTGGCCTGGGCCAGGAAGCGGGTGGTGGCAAAGAGCTGCTCCTCAACCATGGATTCGGTGGCAGCGGCTGTGTCATCGGGCCAGGCCGACAGCTTGGCGCCGATGACCTTGCCCTTGCCGGGCACGTCGGTGACTGTTGTGCCGCCGTCGAAGGTCTTGGGGGTCCAGCCTGAGTTCCACAGGTTGGTCAGATTCACGTTGTAGGCACCGGGGCGGTTGAAGTAGAGCGCCTGGGCGGAGTTTTGCACATCATGGCCGGCGTCAAGCAGGGCTTGGGGCTTGGGGGTGCCACCGGCGTTGTACCAGTGCTCCACCACAATGTCCTTGTCCAGCGGGATGGTGCTGGACGCCGGGACGCCGTCATTCCAAATGCGCAGCTTCTTGCCCTGGGCCTTGACGTGGGCGTTGACCTTGTTCATGAACCAGATGAACACGTCGCCGGGGCCCGAACCTGCGGGGAAGATTGCGGGGTTGGCTGCCACGAAAGCTGCAAACTGCGGATAGTTGGCGTAGCTGTCGCCCATCATGTATTCGTCCCCGCCCATGTGCCAGTAGGGCTGGTCCGGGAAGGCTGCGGCATACTCGTCCGCCAGCTTGGTGACCATGGTGAAGGCCTCGGGCTTGCTGATGTCCAGCTGCTCAACCTTCTTGTTCCCGGCATTGTTGATCAGCTGAAGCTCGGGGTAGTTGTAGAGCCAGGGGCGCATGTGCCCGGGAGAGTTCACCTCAAGGACCAACTCAATGTGGTACTTTTTGGCCCACGCGGTGATCTGCGCGGCCTCTTCCTTGGTGTAGTAGGCCCAGAAGTTCGCCTTGGGGTAGGCCACCGACTTGAGCTTGGTTTCCAGCCACAGCTGGTTCAGCTTGTTGTACGCCATGTCCTTCATGGTGCGTTCCAGCGACTCCATGGAGATGGTGACCTGGCAGGCACACAGCCCCACACCACGTTCGGCATAGGCAGGCACATCGATGGAGCTGCCCTTGTTGATGGTGTTGCCCTGCGTCAGCAGCTGCAGGATGGTTTGGGTGCCATAGAAGGCGCCGGCAGGGGTGGCGCCAACAACCTTAATGGTGTTGCCTACAGTGAGTTCGTAGCCTTCATCGCCCAGCGCGGTGCTGCGGCTGGCGTCCACGGCCACTTCAACGTCGCCAGCAATGGCGCCAGTGGCGCCCGTGGCCACGGTCCGTCCCAGCACCGCTGAGAGTGCTGTGGCGAGATCACCCGTCAGGGTGGCGTTGGCGCCAATCACCTTGGCGCCCGCACCCAGAGTGAACTGGCCGGTGGCGGATGTCCAGGTGGACAAGCCGGGGATGGTTTGCGGCGCTCCGGACGGTGTCAGCGGGACGGCACCGGACGGTGCGGCAACTGCCAGCACGGCCGGGGCAAGTGCGGGCGCAACAACTGCGTTGGCGCCTGGCAGAGCGACGGCGGCCGAAGCCAGGGTCAGTGCGGCCGCGGTCAGTGCGGCGACAACGGCTCTACGGCCGGTACGATGGCGAATTTTCATATCTCCCCGTGAAAGCTGGAATGGTCTTGTGGGCTGGAAGTCCCACTCTTGCCTCTCACCACCGCGTCGTGTGACAGGGAGCACAAGTATGGGCTACCTGCATTATGTTACGGGTACCATCGCTAAAAATCTATATGTTACCGATCTCATTTGCGCCTATTCGCACATTTCCAAACATTTACGAAACAGGCCGGAGCCGCGTTTGCCCGACGCCCGGCGGCACAGACACCAACAGCCCCGAACACCTGGTGGTGTTCGGGGCTGTTGAATGCTGCCGCAAGGCTACTTTTTGGCGGGCGCCTTTTTCTTGGCCGGGGCTTTCGCCGCAGCCTTCTTGGCAGGCGCCTTGGCGGTCCGCTTGACAGGCCCGCGCTCACGCTTGTCAGCCAGCAGCTCGATGGCGGTTTCCCGAGTCAGTTGCTCCACCTCGGTGCCACGCGGAACAGTGATGTTGGTGACGCCGTCGGTGATGTACGGTCCAAAGCGGCCTTCCTTGACCACAATGTTCTTCCCCGAGACGGGGTCTTCACCAAACTCAGCGAGCGGCGGCACGGCCGTACGGGCGCCACGCTGCTTGGGCTGGGAGTAAATTTCCAGCGCCTGCTCCAGCGTGATGGTGAAGATTTCTTCCTCAGTACCGATGGAACGGGAGTCCGTGCCCTTCTTCAGGTACGGGCCAAAGCGGCCGTTCTGAACCGTGATCTCAACACCCTCGGCGTCGGTGCCCAGCACGCGAGGCAGGCTCATGATAGCCAGTGCCTCATCCAGCGTGACTGTGTCCACTGTCATGGTCTTGAACAAGGAGCCGGTGCGCGGCTTGGCCTTGACGGGCTTCTTCGGCGGCTTCGGCTTGCCGTTCTTGTAGTACTCAACAGGCTGGTTGGCGATTTCCTCTTCGGTCATCTCCGGGATGACCTCGGTGACGTACGCGCCGTAGCGGCCGTTCTTGGAAACCACCGTGTGGCCGCTGACCGGGTCAACGCCCAGGACGCGTTCCTCGGGTGCCGCCGTGTCCATGAGTTCCTGCGCCTTGGCGGGCGTGAGCTCATCGGGGGCCAGGTCCTCGGGGACGTTGGCGCGGGCGGCCTCAATGATTTCCCCGGTCTTGGGGTCCACGGTGGGAACTGTGCTCTCCAAGTACGGGCCAAATTTGCCAACGCGCAGCACCAGGGTGTCGGTGATGGGCATCGAGTTGATCTCGCGGGCATCAATTTCGCCCAAGTTGTTCACAATGCTCTGCAGCCCGGCGTCGTCCCCGTCGCCGAAGTAGAAGCGCTTGAGCCAGTCGGAGCCCTTGTCCTGGCCGTTGGCGATCTTATCCAGCCCAGTTTCCATGCCGGCAGTGAACTCGTAGTCAACGTAGTCGGTGAAGTGCAGTTCCAGCAGGCGCACCACTGAGAAAGCAATCCAGCTGGGCACCAGGGCGGAGCCCTGCTTGCGGACGTAACCGCGGTCCATGATGGTGGACAAGGTGGAGGCGTAGGTGGACGGGCGGCCAATGTCGCGCTCTTCCATTTCCTTCGTCAGGGACGCTTCGGTGAAGCGCGGCGGCGGGGAGGTGTCGTGGCCGTTGGCCGTGACGTCCGCGGCGCTCAGCGCATCGTGCTCCTTGACGTTGGGCAGGCGGCGGTCCGAGTCGTCGGAGTCGTTGCGGGACTCATCCCGGCCCTCCTCGTAGGCGGCCAGGAAGCCCCTGAAGGTGATGACGGTACCGGAGGCGGAGAATTCGGCGTCCTGGCCGTCAGCGGGGCCGCCAACAGCCGTGGCACCCAACTTGATGGTGGCCGTGGAACCCTTCGCGTCAGCCATCTGTGAGGCTACGGTGCGCTTCCAGATCAGCTCGTACAGCTTGAACTCGTCGCCGCGCAGGGCACTGGCCACCTGGGCCGGGGTGCGGAAGGAGTCACCGGCGGGGCGGATGGCCTCGTGGGCTTCCTGCGCGTTGGAGCTCTTGTTGGCGTAGACACGCTTGGCCGCGGGCACAAACTCGGGGCCGTACAGCTCCGAAGCCTGGCGGCGAGCAGCATTGACGGCCTCATCGCTCAGTGACGACGAGTCGGTACGCATATAGGTGATGTAACCGTTTTCGTACAGGCGCTGGGCTGTCGACATGGTCGATTTGGAGGAGAAGCGCAGCTTCCGCCCGGCCTCCTGCTGGAGGGTCGACGTCGTAAACGGCGGGGCAGGGCGGCGCGTGTACGGCTTGTGCTCCACCGAGCGGACGGCAAAGGCCACGTCCTGCAAGGCTGTGGCGAGGGCCTTCGCGGCAACCTCATCCAGGTGGGTGACGTTCTTGCCGGTCAGCTCACCCTTGTCGTTGAAGTCGCGGCCCGAGGCCACGCGCTTGCCGTCGACGGCGGCCAGCTTGGCTCCGAAGGATTCGCCGGTCTCGGGTGTGAAGGTGCCGGCCAGGTCCCAGTAGTTGGCCGAACGGAACGCCATGCGCTCACGCTCACGCTCCACCACCATGCGCGTCACCACTGACTGCACACGGCCGGCGGAAAGCTTCGGGGCAACCTTGCGCCACAGCACCGGGGAGAGCTCGTAACCGAACAGGCGGTCCACCACGCGGCGGGTTTCCTGCGCGTCCACCAAGTCTGTGTCCAGTTCACGCAGGTTCCCCATGGCGCGCTGCAGGGATTCCTTGGTGATTTCAGCAAACGTCATGCGGTGCACGGGCACCTTGGGCTTGAGCACCTCAAGCAGGTGCCACGCGATGGCCTCACCCTCGCGATCCCCATCAGTTGCGAGGTAAAGTTCGTCGGCGTCCTTGAGCTGCGCCTTGAGCTCGGCCACCTTCTTCTTCTTATCCGGTGAAACCACGTAATAAGGCTTGAAGTTGTTCTCAAGGTCGACGGCGAACTTGCCGATCGAGGACTTCTTCAGCTCCGCGGGGAGTTCCGAAGGCTGCGGCAAGTCACGGATGTGCCCAATGGAGGCTTCGACGACGAAACCCTCGCCCAAGTACTTGGCGATGGTCTTGCTCTTGGCAGGGGACTCTACAATAACGAGCTTTTTGCCGGTCTTGGGCTTGCTGGCTGCTGCCTTGCTGGGCACGGTACTCCTACAGGGAAGGAAAGGGGGACGAACGGCGTCCTCAAGAGCCTAGTTCACCATATTTTTACCGTGAACGCGTATTGCTTGGGAAACTGGGTCCAAAATTTGTTGCCCGGTTAGCGCAGCCTTTCTCCTCGGGCAGGGGCAACCGGCCCGGGCTTGTAGGACCTCCTTCCCGCTTGATTCTGCCGCAGCGCGGGGCGGTGCGGCCGCGGGAAGGCAGCCGGTCAGCGCGGCCCGCCACGGTTCACGGGTGCCCAGAATCACGGAACCGGGCGCACTAGGCGGGCAGGAGGAATCCGTCCCTGACCAGGTTGCGGACATCATGGCTGAGGGAGTCGGCAAAGTCCGCATCGTCACGTTCCAGCAGCACTGCGAGGGCACCGACAATCTGCCCAACGCTCAGATCGCCGTCGCACGCAGAAACGAACCCTGCCAACTCGGTGCTCATGAGATTGGTGCGCCGCAGCCCGGCACCCTGGCGCAACAGGATGACGCCGGGGTGTTCGGCGCCCGGCTTTTGGTGGCGTTCCTCCGTGACGTCCTCGGCCACCAAAAGGTACTCATTCGCAAGGTCTGGGTGCTGCACCAACCACTGCTGGCGGTCCACCGCGGCGGCAAGATGCGGGCCCACGGGCTGTTCAATGGGGTACAGAATCTCTTCAAAGCGGGTTTCCTCGGCAGCCAGTTCCCCGGCGCCCGGCTGGCGCAGCAAGATGTAGCCGAAGCCGATCCCCGTGACGTTGCGGGAGGCGAAATCGAGCAGGTAGTCCTCATATGCGTCGGTGTAGGCCTGTGAATCGCGGCCCTGCGAGGCGTCCTGCAACCAGGTTTCGGCATAGCCGCCGGGGCTGATTTGTTCGCGCTGGATGAACCAGGCCTGCACCCCGCCACCAACCCACTGCTTCGGGCGGGCTGCCCACTCCGCTTCCGTGCCGCCGTGGTCCTGCGTCACGATCTCCCAATTACCCAGCATCTGCGCCATGCCGCCGGGGCTCAGGACTGTGGGCAGCTCGCGGACAAGCGTCTCAACGATGGCGTCGCCAGCCATGCCGCCGTCGCGGTAGGTGAACTGCTCGCTGCTACTCTCACCGCGATGCCGCGGGGTGATGACGAACGGCGGGTTGGAAACCACCAGGTCAAAATGCTCACCGGCCACAGGTTCCAACAAGCTGCCCAGGCGCAGGGAGACGCGCGCCTGCTTGTTGTCCGGGTTAAAATCGGCGTTTGTCAGTCCAAGAGCCGGCGCGTTCAGGACCAGGTTGAAGAGGGTGAAGGCCAGCGCCCGTTCCGAAATGTCTGTGGCCACCACTGTCTTGGCGTGGTGCAGCAGGTGGAAAAGCTGGATGCCGCAGCCCGTCCCCAGGTCCAGTGCCCGCTCCACGTCGCCGCGGATGGTGCCCTGCGCCAGCGTGAGGGACGCCTGGCCGATGCCCAACACATGGTCCTTGCGCAAAACGCCGGGACGCTGGTGGGCACCAAGATCGCTGGCCACCCACAGGTTCGTGTCCGAGTCGTCGGCAGTTGCGCCGGGCCAGCCGTAGGGGCGCAGGTCAATCGCTGCCCGAACCATGGCCGGCTCGTGTGCCGATTCCACCAGCCCCAAGGCGGCCAAGGAGCCGGCATCCATGCTGGGAAGAGCCTGCTTCAACGCCTCGGGCGAAACGCTCTGGGCCAGCAGCCACAGCCGGACCACAACAGCCAGCGGCTCGGTGCTGGTACGCAACACCAGGGCGGCGGGCACCGTCTGGTCGCGACCGAGTGCCTGGTGGGCGTCCGCGCCCAGGAGCGCCGCCACACCATCCACCGTGTAGTCAACGGCCAGGAGGTCGCGGGCCAACGCCTCAAGGAGGGCATGGTTGTCGCTGCGGGGTGCGTCGGGGACGGTGGCGAAATCAGTCATGTACCCAGCCTAACGATTTCCGCGGGTCTGGGCCCACGCGCCCGAGGGCCCCGCTGCGAGCTTGCGAGCAGTGGGAGGGCGTGGGGATCAGTCGGTGCAGCCCTGCGGGCATTGCAGGGTTTCCGGGGCGCTGGCGCAGTCGGCACAGTAGAGGTTCAGGTTGCGGCAGCTGAGGTTTGAGCAGTTTTCAAACTTGTTGCTGGGGTTGTTGCAGCGGATGCAGTGACCAATTTCCTTGGCCTCGTCGCTGAATTCCATGTGCATGCGCTTGTCAAAAACGTAGAGCGAGCCCTCCCACAGGCCCTTGTCCTTGAACGTTTCGCCGTACCGGACAATGCCGCCGTCCATCTGGTAAACCTCTTTGAAGCCGCGGTTGACCATGAGGGAGCTGAGGACTTCGCAGCGGATGCCGCCGGTGCAGTAGGTGACCACGGGCTTGTCCTTGAGGTCGTCATACTTGCCGGAGTCGAGTTCCTTGATGAAGTCGTGGGTGGTGTCGACGTCGGGAACAATCGCGTTCTTGAATTTGCCGATCTGGGCCTCGAAGGCGTTACGGCCGTCAAAGAACACCACTTCTTCGCCCTTGGACTCCTTGTCCGCAACCAGTTCATGGAGTTCCTCCGGCTTGAGATGGGTGCCACCGCCCACCACGCCGTTCTCGTCGACCTTGAGTTCACCGGGGGCACCAAAACTGACAATTTCGTCGCGCGCTTTTACGCTCAGCCGGGGGAAGTCGTCTCCCGCGCCGTCGGACCATTTGATGTCCATGTTCCTGAATCCGGGGTACTCACGGGTGGTCTTCAGGTACTGTTTGAGGTCCTTGATGTCTCCTCCAACAGTGGCGTTGATGCCATCCTTGGAGATGATGATGCGGCCCTTGAGGCTGAGCTTTTCGCACAGGGCACGCTGCCAGAGCTTGATGGCTTCCGGATCGCTAAGAGGGGTAAAGCCGTAAAAGAGCACAATTTTGTTCAATGACACATGTTAAATCCTACTTTGTGCCACCAAATGGCTCCGATTTGGCGTCACACCCGGGGCGCGGGCATAGGCTGTTCATATGACGGATGGTGCCACGGAACTGCAGCGACATTTGCTTGCATGGTTTACCGCTTGGACGTCCCTGCGCAGCTACCCGGCGAGTGACGGACCTGGCTACTTGGCAGCGTTGCGGCTGGACCGCAAGGGCGACTGGGAGTACTTTGTGGCCGCCCCGGATCCTGCCGCGTTCGCCACCGTGGCCGCAGAAGTTGTCAGCTCGCCACAGCGGGCAATGTGCGTCATTGGCAGCGATGTGCACGGCTATGTGAAACAAGCCCATCAGGCCGGTTTGGGGATGATTTCCAACTCGGAACGGTTGATGATCCTGGCCATGGAAACCCAGGACAATCAAGATCCCTTCCTGGGTGACCCCGAGCTGTCCCTTGTGGTCAAGAAGATTGGCGGCAAACACAGCGACACGGCGTGCCAGGCCCGTTTTTCGGCAACGATTCGTCGCGGGCAGACAATCCTTGCCACCGGCAAGGTTGGCATCTATGGCGACTATGCCGTTTTTGACCAGCTGGAGACCCACGCGCAGCACCGTCGCCGCGGCTACGGCATGCTGCTCATACGGACGCTGGCCGCGAGGGCACAGGAGTATCCAGTCACCACGGGGCTCATCCTGGCCAGTACCGACGGGCAGCGGTTGTACTACAAATTGGGTTGGCGCAGCCTGGGCTCCGTAACGGTCTTGGTGCCCCGGGCGCGCTTGATGGAGATGGCAGCCAGTTCCTAATACGGGCCCCGGGCTGACCGGAAACCTGGTGGTGCCGGCCCCGTTTTTGGGTTCGTGCCCTAAATGAGCGCGGCCCCTACGGCCGGACTATGGGAGTTGTGGACCGTGCGGCACGCCCGGCCAGACGCTTTTTCAAGAAGATCATGGGCAGGAAGATCGCACCCAACGTGGTGGTTACCCAGATAAGAAGCGCCGCCGTGATCCACGTGGTAAACCCGCTGATGTGCAGTCCACCGGGGAAAATCTGCGCCAAAAACAGGGCCACCAACGTTGAAATCAGGCCAATCCCGCCCAGTGCGGCAGGAACATAGCGGTTGGTCATGCGGGCAATGAAGGGTGTCAGGATGGACTGAGCCAGGGCAAAAACCACCACCGCCACAAGGAACCCCCGCCATTCAAGGCCAAAGTCGGGCAACAGCCATGCGGCCACCAGAAGGCCGAGTGCTGAGGTGCCCAGATAAATCGCTGCTCGAATCAGGAAGATGATCATGAGCGTAAGTATAGGAACGAAAATTCGCGGCGGACATGACAATGTCCATTCAATGCATCGATTGTTACCAGATTACGGACACATGACCCGGGCGTGACGCTGCGGGCGCCCCATCTCACCCTGTGTGAATCGATTTCCGCGCCCGCCCTGCAGCATTGCCGGTGCGCCAATGAGGCCGGCGTGCCAGCGGTGGCACAATGATGAAGTGTCAACCAACAATTCGCTGATCCCGCTTCTGGGCCGGGGCACCAACCCTCCCCAGCTGCAGCATGTGCGCAGGATCCCGGCCCGGCAGGCCGTCACCGAGCCCTGGCCGCAATGGGTCCATCCCGATCTGGTCAGCGCCTATTCGTTCTTGGGTGTTGTGGAGCCGTGGCGTCACCAAGTCCAGGGCGCCAACGCGGCCCACAACGGGCAGCACACAATTATCGCCACAGGAACCGCTTCAGGAAAGTCCTTGGCGTACCAGCTGCCCGCCCTTGACGCAGTCCACAGGGCGCAGTTGAAGGTGAATGAGAACCCCGGCCTACTGGAGACAGCCGGCGCCGTGACCTTGTATCTGTCACCGACCAAGGCTCTCGCTGCCGACCAACTGGCGGCCCTGAACTCCCTGCACCTGCCCACCCTCCGGGCCGCAACGTACGACGGCGACACAGCCCCGGCAGACCGGCGCTGGATACGAGATCACAGCAATTTCATCCTGTGCAACCCCGACATGCTCCATTTTGGCGTGTTGCCCAACCACACCTGGTGGGCCCGCTTCTTCAAGCGCCTGCAGTTCGTCATCATCGATGAAGCTCATAGCTATCGAGGCGTCTTTGGCTCCCATGTTGCAGTACTGCTGCGGCGGTTGCGGCGCATCTGCGCCCACTATGGTTCCTCCCCCACCTTCATTGGCGCCTCCGCCACCTCTGCTGATCCCGGCACCTCCTTTGCCCGCCTCATTGGCGCCCCCGTCACCACTGTTACCGAGGACTGCTCCCCGCACGGTGCCACCACCGTGGCCTTGTGGGAGCCGGAGCTGACGGATTTTGCCGGCGAAAACGGGGCCAAATCCCGGCGCACCGCCATTGCCGAGACATCGGATTTGCTGGCCAATCTTGTCTCCTCACATGTGCGCACCATCGCCTTCATCAAATCGCGGCGGGGTGCCGAAACGATCTCCACTGTGACCAAACGGCTCCTGGAAGACGTGGATGTGAGCCTCCCCTCAAGAGTTGCCGCCTACCGGTCCGGCTACCTGCCAGAGGAGCGCAGGGAGTTAGAAAAGGCCTTGCGGGCGGGAGACCTGCTGGGCATTTCGAGCACCTCGGCGCTGGAACTGGGCATTGACATCTCCGGCCTGGACGCTGTTTTGGTGGCTGGCTGGCCGGGCACCAGGGCGTCGTTCTTTCAACAGATCGGCCGAGCCGGGAGGGCAGGTCAGGACGCCCTGGCGGCCTTTGTGGCCAGCGACGACCCCCTGGATACCTTCCTGGTACACCACCCCGAGGCCATTTTTGACAGGGCCGTGGAGGCCACGGTCTTTGATCCAGCCAACCCCTACGTGCTGGGCCCGCATCTGTGTGCGGCCGCGGCCGAACTGCCCATCACACACCAGGACTTGGCCATTTTCGACGCCAGCACCCCAGCGTTGCTTGACCAGCTGGTGGCCCAAGGCTATCTGCGCAGGCGCCCTGCAGGGTGGTTCTGGACCCACCCCCAAAGCGCCGCCTCCATGGTGAATCTCCGCGACGACGGCGGCGGCCCCATCAACATCATTGAGGCCGATACCGGCACCCTGTTGGGCACCATGGGCTCTCCGCAGTCCCACTACCAGGCGCACACCGGCGCAGTTTACGTGCACCAGGGCACAAATTATGTGGTTCTGGAACTCAACGAGGCCGAGCACTGTGCGCTTGTCCGCCGGGGCACACCCGACTTTTACACCACGGCCCGGGATGTCACCCAGATTGAGGTGATCGAATCCGTCAAGCATGAATTGTGGGGACCGGTCGAGATGCACTTTGGTGCCGTGCAGGTGCGCACCCAGGTGGTTTCCTTTCAACGAAAAGCACTCATCTCTAACGAGGTCTTGGGCGAGGAACCGCTCGAGCTGGAGGCCCGGGACCTTTTCACCAAGGCGGTTTGGTTCACCCTGGACAATGCAACCATGCTTGCCGGTGGACTGGTGGAACCGCAATTTCCCGGTGCCCTGCATGCTGCCGAGCACGCGGCCATTGGCCTGCTGCCGCTGGTTGCCTCCAGTGACAGATGGGATGTGGGCGGGGTGTCCACGGCCATTCACGCCGACACCGGCCAGCCAACAATCTTTGTCTATGACGGCCATCCCGGCGGAGCCGGATTCGCCGAGCGAGGCTTCGACATGGCCCGGATCTGGCTGCGGGCCACGAAGGATGCAATCGAGGCGTGCGAATGCCCATCGGGTTGCCCATCCTGCGTGCAGTCCCCGAAATGCGGCAACAAGAACAACCCCTTGGACAAAGCCGGCGCGGTTGCGCTCCTCAAAGTCCTCCTCGACAACGCTCCCTAGCTGTCGTTGTCCCAACCGTCACGGGCTTGGGGCATCAGGGGGTGGCCCGGCCCTGGCCTGCCCCTGCGCCGGCCACAGCAAGGATGTTTGGATCACCACCTGTACTTGGACCGATCCGCTGCCCAGGAGCTTACAGTCCAACAATGTGGCGTTGTGGCGTGTCGCCACCTCGACGGCGACCTGGCAGGGAACGCCCGTGCTGAGTCCCCGGTAGGCGTCGGCTGCAGCGAGAGCCGTCAAATCCGCTGCCGTTGCCGCCTTCCCTGCCGAGACGGCGGCCTGGCCCAGCCACAGCACCACTACTGTCAGCAAAAGCAGGGCCAGAGCCAGCGCCGCTGCCAAAACAGTCCCGGCGCCTTCCTCGCCCGCCTCACCCGCTGTCATGGTGGGAACCCGCCTGCCCAGCTGTGATTCGCGTGCACAACTGTGCCTGGAATCGGTGACGGGCCGCCCCGGACCCATCTCCACAACGACGTTCTCGAAGCTGCTGTTCCACTCCACCGCGGTGGAGCATGATCCACGGCGAGTGGCGCCACCGCCATAGGATCTGCCTGTTCAACCCTGGCGGTGGCGTGCGCCGACTGAGTCCACGGAACCAGGCCGGACAGCACTCCTTCCACCTTTCCTCGAACGGTGACTGTGGCATAGCCGCCGGCACTGGCCATGGAAACGTCGACGCTCTCCCCTGCCACCCTCGAAACGAGGTCAAGAACCAGGGCTGGGGGATCACCGCGGGCAAGAGCCCGGGCCCCGGCCCTGGCGCCTTCTTCCAGCCTCAGCTGCAGCATGCCAGCGGACACGCCCAGCAGCAGCAAAGCCAAAAGCGCTGTTATGGCTGGCAGCACCACGGCGACCTCGGCAGTCACGGATCCGCGCTCAGCCACCATGGTGCCGCGGCGTCCGCGGCGGGGCTTGTGGGGCTTGTGGGGCCGCCCAGCGTGCGCCGCAGGGTGGTTCTGTGACGTTGGCTTCATGTCAGTCATCCCAGCTGCCTATTCTTCGTTCGCTAGTCTCGATGGCAGCTAAAAGCTCAGGGCTGTTCGGATGATGTTGAGCAGGAACCCGCGCACTTCATCACTTTTGAGGATCACCACCAGCAGGCCGGCAAACCCCACCGCCGCCAACGTGGCTATGGCGTATTCAGCTGTTGCCATTCCCGCTTCCAGGCTCCTGCGTGCTACATGCCGACCTGCCGCCATGGGACGAATCCTGGTATTCACCACCGGGCGGTTCCTAATGGCCCCGGGAAAGATCTCACGAACGTTCTCCGCGAGGAAGGTGCCATCTGCGCCAAGGATCTGACCCTGCGCGGATTCATTGCTGTTCATCTCAACTCCTTGATGTTCCACAACTGCTGTCTGCAGTTCTGCTGCGAAAACGTACTGGGGCTCCGCCGCCGCCGTTGGAACCGTTCGGCAATGGTTGAGCTGGTGGATGCAATCTTGCCCCGGTTCCAACCCCCATAGAAGGGCACTTGTGCAATCCGTGGAACAACTCCGCACGGGCTGCGGCTGTGGATGAATGAAGGGGGCCCTCCCGCCGATTCCGGTCGCCCGGGCGGGTCAGAGGGCGGGAATCATGGCCATGACTACGGGCACAACCCCCAAGGCGATGAATGCTGGCAAAGAGCAAAGCCCAAGCGGAACAACCAGCTTGACGCCCAAGGCCGCTGCCCTTTTCTCAGCCTGGCGGCTGGCGGTTCGCCGGTACTGCTGGGCCTGGGCGGACAGCAGGGGTGCTGCCGCCGCTCCGGTCAACGCACCGAAGCTGAGAGCGGCATGTATTTGGGCTACCTCGGGGCGCCCCAGGTTTCCCTCCCAAGCGTTGTGCCAGGATGCTCCGATGTCCAAACCGGCCACCACACGCAGCAAACTCCCGCGAATGTGCTCCGCCGAAACACCGGCTACTAGGCGCAGTGATCCTGGCACCGTTAGCCCGGCATCCAGGGCTGTGCCCAATAGCTCCAGCAAGAGCGGCACGTCCGCTATACCAACGAACGGTTCGTGTGACCCGCCATGGTGTTGTGGTCGATTCTGCTGGTCCGCTGATCCCGGCATCAACCCATTCAGCCGTGGACTGTGCCCGCCTGCCCGCCACGCTTCCCGTTGACAATGCGCACGCATCGCGGCCCCGCGACTTGAACCCCACAGGCACCACGACGCCATCACCGACAAGATCAAAACCACAATTGGTCTCATCATGACTGCCTGCATTCGGGGAACTGCGTTCCAGCAGTTTTACCGCCGCTAGGAATCCTAGGAAACGATGGCGGAGCCGCCGCGTCGGAAATCATCTTCCTAGACCACGCCCACCCTGCGAGCGCACATGCCACACCAGCGGCCATCACCGCCCAACCAAGCGGGCCTCCCAGGAGTGCACCAATTGGATCAACACCCATCGTCGTTCCGAGACCGAGCCCAATAAATGGCAGCCAGCTCAAGAGGCGTACGGTGGCCCGCGGGCCGGCCAATGCCGTTTCCCGCAAGGCTGCGGCGTCTTGTTCTGCCTCGATGGCTGCGGCAAGCCGGTTCAAGACTGCTGCCATTGCCGCTCCGCTGACCTCACAGACCTCAAAGCAGGCAGCCAGCTCCAACCATGTTCCGTGTTGCCTGACGGTCAGTGCGGCGCCCCGGACCGTGGTGTTCCCTGGCCCATGGACCAGGGCCGCCGCGCAAGCCTCGCGTATTGAGGCAGATGCCGGTAGGCCCAAGGCGCTGGCCCGTTGTACGGCCAGGACCAGCAGGATGGTGGCGTCAGCAGCACGCGGCGGGCCGTTGATCCGCAGTTGTGGAAGTTCCGATGGTGCCTGCGAGCGCCCCGCGGGCCAGAGGTTCTCTCTCCTGTCCCCCTGCACCCCCGTTGCACTGTCGGCTTCCACGGCCAGTACGTGGCCCAACGCTCCCCAGAGCGCTGGGCCCGTTCTTCCGGCAGCCAGCAGCGACGCTAATTGACGGACCATTCGCGGTAGATCATCCTGCGGAACTTGCTTCTTCAGGATGAGGGGTACCCCACGTGTTCGCCGGCCGGGTGGCGGTGTCCGCCAAACAGGGGTGTGAAGAGTCAGCAGGCAGCAAGCCGCACACAGCAGGACCAAAATCGCCATTGCTCTCACGGCGCCACCACCCGTTGTGGTCCTGCAGGGGTGTAGGCCTCCGGGGCATCAAAGTTCTCCGCCATCCCCAGGCGCCCGGCAAGTGCTGCCCATGCACTGCCTTGAACAAGTTGATCCTTCTCCGGCACGCTGGCATCAGCTGCATGCGGGGGTGTTGCCGGCATGCGCAGGGTTAGTGCGGGCACCACGTCCAGGTGGCCGTCACGGAGTTGCACCACAGCGATTTCTGCGGCAACCCTGCGTCCTTGGATTCGGTCAAGGTGAATGATGACGTCAAGTGCGCTGGCTCCCTGCAAATACACGGCCTCGGGGCTCATCCCTGCCAGGGCTCCCAGTGCGGTGAGCCGTGCAGGCACGTCATGAGCACTGTTTGCATGAATGGTTCCGCCGCCACCGCTGTGCCCGGTGTTCAGAGCCATGAGCAGTTCCCGAACTTCCCTGCCCCTGCATTCGCCCACAATCAAACGGCCGGGGTTCATCCGCAGGGCTTGGCGCACCAACTCCGCCAGATCCACGGCTCCGGCACCCTCGGCGTTCTCGTGGCGGGCTTCCAACGTCACCACGTGGGGGTGCTCCGGTTCCAACTCGGCAGCATCTTCGATCAGGACAAGCCGTTCCTGGGCGCGGCACAGGCCAAGGAGCGTTGAGAGCAACGTGGTTTTACCTGCTCCCGTGGCCCCGCTGATGAGGAAATTCAGCCGGCCCTCAATGACCTTCTGAAGGACCCTCGCCAGCCTCGGCTCCACGCTTCCCGTTGCAACCAACTCAGCCAGGGTTAGAACAGTTTTGTGTTTGATGCGGATGGACAGCAGCGTTCCGGTGGTGGAGACGGGCGGAAGCACCGCATGAACACGGTACCCGGAGGCAATCTTCACATCCACGCAGGGGCTGCTTTCATCCAGACTTCGGCCCGCGCTTGCCACGAGTCTCACGGCCAACGAGCGCAGCTCCCCCTCATCGGCAAACCTCACCGCGACACGTTCGGGACCCATGCCCCGATCAATCCATACGGAATCCGGTGCATTGACAAAGATGTCGCTCACGGCAGGGTCCTTCACCAGGGCCTGCAGGGGTCCCAAGCCGTTGAGTTCGGCAGTGATCCTTTCCATGGCCACCAGGGATCCTGCGGCGCCCAGCAAGCGCCCGCTGTCCCGGACGGCAGCCGCCACTTGAAGGTCTGTCACTGGACCTGCGTGGGCCAGAACTGTCCTGCGAACCACGTCCAGCAGCTGCGCATCCACCGGCTCCGGCCCGGCGGAACCGTCCCAGGGGCTGCGCGGGAAGATCTCGCGGTGTGCCGAGGCATTCATGGCCGCACCTTGCCACGGGGCCGGCCGGCAAATGGTATGTCCCCTGCCATCCACTCAAGTGCGCTTGCCGCCAGCATGCGCACACGCCGTCGCCGTAACAGCTCAGGAAGCCGCTGCGGGTCCACCGCCGCAGCCGCTCCCCGCAGGTGCGGAAACTCCCCCACCAGTGGCAGGCCCATGGCATCGGCCACCATGGCAGCGTCGAGGCCTTCCGCCACCGGGCCACGGACCACCACGGCAACGGGCATGGGCGGAAGCGATTCCATCATCGCCAATGCGGCGGCAGCTGCCCGTGGTCTTGCTGGAACCACCACCAGCAGTCCACTGCAGTGAACCCCAAAAGTCCTGAAGGCTTCAGGCGTCCGGCCAACGTCAACTAAAACCAAGCCGAATGCTCCCCTGGCCGCGCGCATGACTTCGGCCACGGCGGATTGTCCTTGGGGTGCTTCTTGGTGCCCGGCCGTTGGGGGCATCCGGGACTGGTGTGCTGCCGTGACGCTGCTTCCCGCTGTGGCAGCCTTCGCGGCGGTAGCGGCCCCCATGTCCGGCCGCCCCCTCGAGTCCCACGAGAGGAATGACAACGTGCCAACTTGGGGAAGCGCGGCTGCCAGCTGTGCGGGATTGATGGACCCGGAAACACCCAGCAGTTCCGGCCAGCGCAACCCGGGATGATCCTGCACAGACATGCCGGCGCTCAAACCCCCGCCCCACCTGTCACCGTCGACCAACAGGGTTCGGGTACCACGTGCAGCAGCTTCGGCAGCCACCAGCACTGACAGCGTTGAAGCACCTGCCCCACCACAACCGCCCACGATCCCCACCACACCAGCCCCCGGAGTGGGACTGCCTAAGCACGCCAAGTAATCTGCCAACCACTGCGCGGAATCAGGCAAAATGGCCACCCTGTCCGCCCCGAGCCGCACTGCCTGGCGCCACATCTGCGCTGCATCCTGGGCAAAACCAACAACCGCAGTGGGGCCACGCCAACCGGCAAGCCCCACGTCAACAGCCGCATCAACCAGCACCGCCGCGACATCATCCCATTGCACAGGCAGTTGCTCCAGGCTCTGCCCAATCAACAGCTCGACGGCGGCAGCCGCACTGACCCGCCCCACTTCGCCCTGCAGCTCCGGTGCGGCCGTCAAAAGCAGCACAGTTGTGTCGCGGCGTGGGAGCCAGGGGTCCCCCGCCTTCCCGCGGGGCAGAATTTGGCTACTTCTCATGGGACAACTGTGGCCTTGAACAGTCCTGGCATCCAGCGCCCGGTGGGAGAATGTGGACAACCTGACACCGGGAGGTGGCTGTGGAGGCATTAAGCAACCCACCGGTGGAGAATAGAAGCTATGTACGCATTGCTGGCCATGGCCCCCGACAGCCCCACTGTGGTGGTCCAGCTAAGGCACGACGACGGCACCCCCGCCGCCCCCACCCGTGCCGTGGCCCGCACGGGCCTCGCCGCACTGGTCCGAAGCATTGAGCAGGAGCACCAGCCACGCTGGGTGTGGGACCGGGCCGCACATTGGTATCCGGAGTTACTGGCAGCCAACGTTCGGGTTGAAAAGTGCCACGATTTGGCCCTCTGCCAGAACATCCTGCTGTTCTCAAAGTTTGCTGCAGCAAGCGCCTACCACCGGCAGTTCACGCCCGTCCCACCGGAAACCGAGTCACTGCAGCGAGGCGTCTCCCGCGGTGGGGTCAGCGCCGGCCAGGACAGCCTGTTTGACGCACCCCCCGCGGTGGCTGCCCACAAGGCGTGGGGCCTAGACATCGTGGCGAAGGAACTTGGCGCCCAGAAAGCCGCCATTCATTCATCCACACACCCCTCCCGGCTCACACTTTTGCTCAGTGCCGAATCTGCCGGCGCTTTGGTGGCTGCTGAGATGCAATATGAAGGTATCCCCTGGCGGGAAGACCTACATAGGAGGCTGCTGCATGAACTGCTCGGACCCGAACCCAGCATCCACACGCACCCGGAAAAAATGGAGGCCCTGGCAGGGGAACTGCGCACCGCCCTCAACGCGCCATCCCTGAACCCGGACTCTCCCCAGGATCTGATGCGGGCCTTGCACCGGGCCGGGATCGACGCCAAATCCACCCGAAGCTGGGAGCTGATGGAGTTCAAGCACCCTGCCATCGAGCCCCTGCTGGCGTACCGGAAACTCAGCAGACTTTTCACCACGAATGGCTGGAACTGGCTCCAACAGTGGGTGCATGAGGGCCGTTTCCACTCTGAATACGTGGTGGGCGGTGTGGTGTCTGGCCGTTGGGCCTCCCGCGGCGGCGGGGCCATGCAAATCCCGGCACAGATCAGGGGCGCTGCCGTGGCCGATCCCGGCCACTCGCTCATTGTGGCGGACGCTGCCCAACTGGAACCCCGCGTCCTGGCAGCCCTGGCGCAGGACTCGGCCATGGCTGCGGCGGGCCAGGACGGCTCCGGGAGCAACTTGGATTTGTATGCCGGAATCGCGGCGCAAGGATTTGGCGGCGACCGCAGCATGGCCAAAATTGCGTTGTTGGGCGCCATCTACGGCGCCACCTCCGGTGAATCGGGGCGCCTGGTGCCACAATTGGCGCGCATGTATCCCCGCGCACTGGATTTTGTGGAACAGGCAGCCCGGGCCGGGGAACGTGGTGAACGCGTGAGCACATACTTGGGACGCAGCACTCCGCCCACCACCGCCGAGTGGCACGAAGGCCAACGAAGCGACTCGGCCCAGGAGCAACGCAGGGCTGAGTCCGCGGCCCGTTCCCGCGGCCGCTTCACCCGCAATTTTGTGGTCCAGGGGACGGCTGCGGAATGGGCATGCTGCTGGTTGGCAGAATTGCGACGCCGGTTGCGGGCCCTGCCGGCAACCCCAGCAACCGCCGGCGGAGGCTCGCAGGGCGGCGGCGCCCCGGCACTGGTATTTTTCCTCCATGATGAGGTCATGGTGCATTGCCCCGATGCCTTGGTGGCGGAAGTAACCCAGATTGTGCACGAGTCCTCCAGGGCCGCCACCGAACTGATTTTTGGCAAGATTCCGTTGGAATTTCCCGTCAACGTCAGTGTGGTCCAGTGCTACGCTGACGCCAAATAGGGCGGCGCGGACACGAGCCCGCAACACCCACCATGGCGGTGCAAAGCAGCCAGCGCAGAGGAGAGGAGAGGCCAGCATGAGCGATTCGCAGTCAACGTCCACCCCGGCACCAGTTCCGGCCCGGGCGGTCCGTGGCACGCATCCAGAGCAAATTTTCTGCAATGGGCGTATCCTCACGATGCGCGGCCCTTCCCCCGAGTATGTGGAATCGATTGTCATCGGCGGCGGCAAGATCGTCTTTGTTGGCGATGAAGCATTGGCGCGGAAGCAGTTCCCCAACGCCGCAACGAGGGATCTGGACGGGGCAGCGCTGCTCCCCGGATTCGTTGACGCACACAGTCATTTTTCGGCAGCATTTGACCTTGCCGACAGGGTGAATGTGGGCCCGCCACCCATGGGCCCATGCGATGATATTGCAACACTTCTGCAGACGCTGGATGCATTCAGGACCGGCCGTCGCCTGGGGCCCGGCGAGTGGCTCGTCGGCTATGGCTACGACCAGGAGGCCCTCGCCGACAACCGGCATATCACCGTCAAGGACTTGGATGCTCTCTTCCCCGACATCCTGGTCATGTTGGTGCACGTTTCCAGCCACGGGGCTGTGCTGAACTCGGCAGCGCTGCGGTGGGCCGGCATCGACGCCACCACGCAAACGCCCAGCGGCGGCGTCATCGCCCGGCTGCCCGGATCACAGGAACCGGCGGGGCTGCTCATGGAAACTGCCTACATGAATCTGGTGCTGGGAAAGCTTCCGGTTCTCAGCCCGGCAGACAAACTCCGCCTGCTCGACGGCGCACAACAGGACTATGCCTCGCAGGGCTACACCCACGCCCAGGACGGATTCGTCACCGTGGCCGATCTGGATCTCTACCAAGCGGCGGCGGCTGACGGGTTGCTGTATTTGGATATTGCAGCCCTGGGCTCCTTTTGGGAAGCACCCCAGTGGCTGGGCAACCCCGCATACCCCACGGGAATTTACCGCAACGGATTCAAGATCGCCGGCCTGAAAGTCATGCAGGACGGTTCGCCTCAGGGCCGCACAGCGTACATGCGCAGCCCGTATCTGACGGGTGGTTTGGACGGGCAGGCGGACTGGTGTGGAGAGCCCCTGATGGCCTTCGAGTCATTCGCTGCGATCGTGCACAACACCCTCGAGCACGGCGTCCAGCTGTACGCCCACGTCAACGGCGACGCCGCGATCGACCAGCTCATCCGGGCCGTGGAACAGACGGGAACCGCAGCAGAGAATGACCTGCGGACGGTGGCCATCCATTCACAATTCCAGCATCCGGAACAATTGCAGGACTACCTGCGCCTGGGCATCACGCCAAGCTATTTCACCAACCACACGTTCTTCTGGGGCGATGTGCACCGCGCCAATACCGGCGAGGACAGAGCATCGTTCATCAGTCCCCTGAAATCTGCTCTCGAAACAGGATTGCTCGTCTCCAACCACAGCGATTTCCCGGTGACGTCCCTGGACCCGTTTTTCATGATGTTCACGGCCATGAACCGGACCACCCGCTCGGGGCACATCCTGGGCCCTGATCAGCGCATCAGCGCCTACGCGGCGCTGCAGGCACTCACCACGGGACCCGCAAACCAGCTATTCGAGGAGGACCGAAAAGGCATGCTCAAGGTTGGCATGTTGGCTGACTTTGTGATGCTCGACGCCGATCCCCTCGCGGCAACGCCCGAGAGGGTCAGGAACATTCAGGTGCTGGAAACCATCAAGGAAGGCGTGACCGTTTACCGTTGCTAGATGGGGGCAGGAATTTCGCGGCTCTCATCCCACGGCACGGCCCAGCCCAATTCCTGGAAAACGTAAGTCAGGATGCCGGCCGTGAAACCCCACACCACCACGCCGTTCACCACGAAGGCAGGTCCCTTGTACGGAAAGCGGCCACGTTTCAAGACGGCTGTGAACCTATTGTCCGGGTCCAGCAGATCGCGCACGGGAACCCGAAACACTTGCGCCGACTCGCCATAGTCAACAACAGCCACCGGCGTTTGCCGTGCCCACCACCCCACCACGGGTGTCACCAAGAAATTGCTGACCGGCAAGGGAACCTCAGGCAGCAAGCCCAGGATTTCAACCCCACTGGGATCAAGACCGGTTTCTTCTTCAGCCTCCCGCAACGCAGCAGCCATGATGGATGTATCGCCTTGATCCACACCGCCGCCGGGGAACGCCACCTGGCCGGGGTGGTCACTGAGAGTGTGTGCGCGTTCAATCAGCAGCAAGTCCAAATCGGCCTCAACCAGCGGCTTTGCAGAGGTGGCCGGGATATGGTCCAGCGCGCCAAAGAGCATCAGCACAGCCGCCGGCCGGGCGGACGCCCTATCCATGGCTGGTTGCCACAACGCCGGCCGTCCGGCGCTCAGGGCTGCCGGCAACGCAGCCGTTGCTGCTGCTTTTTCAGCCAACACCGCCAGGTCCGCATAGGCGCTCATGCTAAGACCCCGAATCCCGGGCAGCCTGCTGGGACTCTTGCCTGTACTGCGCGGCGTTGTCCACATCGGCGAGCATGCGTACCAGGAGTTCCTCGGCTCCGGGGGCCAGCTCATATTTGAGCAGTTTGGCGGCCTTGACGGGATCCACTTCGCCATCGCCATAGGCGGGGCACAAGTGGGCAATCGGGCAGGCCCCGCAGGCGGGCTTGCGGGAGTGACAAATCCGCCTGCCGTGGAAAACCACCCGGTGGGACAGCATTGTCCAGTCCTTGGGCTCAAACAAGGCAGCCACATCGGCTTCGATCCGCACGGGGTCGGTGGAATCGGTCCAGCCAAACCTCCGGGCCAACCGCATGAAATGTGTATCCACCGTGATCCCGGGAACGCCAAAAGCATTGCCCAGCACCACATTGGCGGTTTTCCGCCCCACCCCCGGCAGCGTGACTAGGGCCTCCAAGGAACCCGGCACCACGCCGTCGTACTCATCGACCAGGCGCGTGGCCAGGGCGAGCAGGTTCGCAGCCTTGGCCCGGAAGAATCCGGTGGGTCGGATCAGTTCCTCCAGCTCCACGCTTTGGGCCTGAGCCAGCGCCACCGGGTCCGGGTACCGGGCGAAAAGTGCCGGGGTGACGGCGTTGACGCGGACATCGGTGGTTTGTGCGGAGAGCACGGTGGCCACCAGCAGCTCAAACGGGTTCCGGAAATCCAGCTCCGCATGCGCATAAGGGTAGAGCTGCGCCAATTCGCGGTTGATTTTCCGGGCCCGGCGCTTGAGCGCCAGCGCCGATTCCTGTGCCACCATCGCGTCTGGGGTTACTGGCTGTCCGAGGCCCGCTCGATGCCCACAAGGTCAAGCAGGATACCCGTCTTGCCATGGCTGTCCTGGACCAGGAAGCTGCTTCCGCGGTCCTCCAGCGCCAAGATCCACGAGCCGGGTGTCAGCTTGAAAACAAACTGGCGAGTCTTCTCATCAATCACGTTCTGGGGACGGTCAACGGCAAACCAGAAGGGGTCGGCCACCACGGGTGCGGCGCCGGCCTTGGGGTTGACGGTGGCGGCGATGCTCTCCTTGACCGGAGTTGCGGTGGTTGCGGGCGCCGCTGAAACCTCGGCCACCTGCGGGTTCAGCGTGGTTGCGGGGGCGTCAGCGGACTGATCCGCCCTGGTACTCGCAACGGCACCCGAGGTGTTAACTGCGGCGGGGGCGGCTGCGGCGGTCTGCACGGCCGGCTGCGCTGTCGTTGTGGGCTGCGCTGTTGTGTGGGCTGCCGGGACGGTGGCGGCCGCGCCGGCGCCGGCAGCAGCGCCCGCGGCCGGAGTTGTTGCGGACTGTGCAGCAGCGGTGGCTGCCGGTGCGGCGTCTGCCACGGTTTGGGCAGCGGCCCCGGCAGTTGCACCCGCAGCGGTGCCTGCTGCACCAGTTTCCTTAGCGGGGGTGAAAATCTGGCCAGCCGCCGTGTGACCTGCGGCTGCCTGCGGAGCGTTCCACGCGAAGGGCTGCTGGGTGGTGTGTGTGCTGGCAGCAGCGCCAACGCCAGCACCGCCTGCGGCGCCTGCAACAGCGCCACTGTTCGTCTGCGGGGCCGCGCCGTTCTGGGACGCCACAACAGGCTTGGGCGCCGAGGGCCGCGCAACCGCGGGAACGGCGTCGCGCGCAACAACGTGGGCCGGAACCTCAGCCCGGCCAGCAAAATCAGCGGCCAGCATGGGGATCCACTGGGCGCAAACGGTTGCGGTGAGCAGTACCAGCGAGCCCACCAGGCCCAGCAAATACGCCACGCCGAAGGTGGTTACGGTTCCGGTGAAGAAGAAGAATGTGGCTAAGCAGGCCACCACGGAAGCAAACTGGTCAATGGACAGCGACCCAATGCGGATTTTGACCTCGGGGCTCAGCCGGCGGACCAGGAACAGGCCCCCAACAGCCAGCGGCAGGATGACGCCAACGCCAATGTAGAACAGACCGGCAGCGTTCCAGAGGTTGAAACTTCCGGCGATGGTGACAATGATCGGCACCAGCGAGGCGACGAAAATTAGTGCAACCGATCCCAGCACTGCCAGGTCGCGAATGGTCAGGGGGCCGGCAACGGCAGTGCTGACCGTTGCCTTGGCGGGGCCTGTGGTGGCCGGCGCCGAGGGCGTTTGTTGCTCTGTCATGGTCTTACTCCTAAATGTCACGATTACTCCCAAGCCTAGTTACCGCAGGGGGCCAACACTAGCGAGCCACAGCAATACCGGGTAGTAATACGCCACACGGGGAGAACTGCCCCTGGCTTGGCCGTTTACCGGGCAGTGTGCAGTTGAGCGCAGAAACCACCCCGTTGACCCCATTGGACTGTGACCGCGGACACGTTTTAAGCTGGAAAGCGCTACAGTGAAAGCAGGATGACAACTTGTGTCCCTGACACCCAATCTGCGCACCGCCCGCGGCCCCGTCATGGAACCGCGGCGCCCTGGCGCTTGATGGGGGCTGTCCGGGGCACCAGCTACGAAGGAATGAAGGGATGTTAGATGTCTGAGGTCACCACAACAGCGGGAAACCAGTCCGGGGACGCACTGGAAAACCTCCTCACGGAGAGCCGGGCGTTTCCGCCCAGCGCGGAATTCGCCGCCAACTCGATCGTCAACGCCGACGAATACGATGCGGCCAACGCTGACCGCCCCGCCTTCTGGGGCAAGCAGGCCCGCGATCTGCTGAGCTGGAGCAAGCCTTTCACCAAGACCCTTGACTGGAGCAACCCGCCGTTCGCCACGTGGTTTGAGGACGGCGAAATCAATGCCGCCTACAACGCGTTGGACCGTCATGTGGAGGCCGGCAACGGCGACCGCGTGGCCATTCACTTCGAGGGTGAACCCGGCGACACCCGCACTTACACATACGCGCAGCTCACGGACGAGGTCAAGAAGGCCGCCAACGCGTTCGAGGCGCTCGGCCTGGCCAAGGGCGACCGCGTGGCCGTCTACCTGCCCATGATCCCCGAAGCCGTCATCACACTGCTGGCCTGTGCCCGCATTGGCGCCATCCATTCCGTGGTGTTCGGCGGGTTCTCCGCCGACGCCCTGCGCTCCCGCATTGACGACGCCGAGGCCAAGTTGGTTGTCACGGCCGACGGCACCTTCCGCCGTGGCAAGCCCAGCGCCTTGAAGCCCGCCGTGGATGCGGCGTTGGCAGCACCCGGGCACTCCGTGGAGAACGTCGTCGTCGTCAGGCGCAACGGCGAACCCGTCAACTGGGTTGAGGGTCGCGATTCCTGGTGGGATGACACCGTGGGCGCCGCCTCCAACCAGCACACAGCCGTGGGTCACGCCGCCGAGCACCCCTTGTTTATCCTCTACACCTCCGGCACCACCGGCAAGCCCAAGGGCATCCTGCACACCACCGGCGGCTACCTTACCCAGACCGCATACACGCACCGCGCCGTGTTTGACCTGCACCCGGAGACGGACGTTTTCTGGTGCACGGCCGACGTCGGATGGGTCACCGGCCACTCCTACGTCACCTATGCCCCGCTCATCAATGGCGCAACGCAGGTCATGTATGAGGGCACACCGGACTCCCCGCACCAGGGCCGCTTCTGGGAAATCGTGGAAAAGTACAAGGTCTCCATCTTGTACACAGCACCCACGGCCATCCGCACGTTCATGAAGTGGGGCGAGGACATCCCCGCCAAATACGATCTCTCCTCGATCCGCCTGCTCGGATCCGTGGGCGAGCCCATCAACCCGGAGGCGTGGATGTGGTATCGCCGCGTCATTGGCGCCAACTTGGCACCCATTGTGGACACCTGGTGGCAGACCGAAACCGGCGCCATCATGATTGCCCCGCTGCCCGGCGTGACAGCCACCAAGCCCGGCTCGGCCCAGGTACCCATGCCCGGCATTGCCGTGGATGTGGTGGATGAGCTCGGCGCCTCCGTCCCGCACGGACATGGCGGCTATCTGGTGATCCGCGAGCCGTGGCCCTCCATGCTGCGCGGTATCTGGGGTGACAACGAGCGCTACAAGGACACCTACTGGTCCCGCTTTGACGGCATGTACTTTGCCGGCGACGGCGCCAAATGGGATGACGACGGAGACGTTTGGCTCCTGGGCCGCGTTGACGACGTCATGAACGTCTCCGGGCACCGCCTCTCCACCACGGAGATTGAATCCGCTTTGGTCAGCCACCCCTCAGTGGCCGAGGCGGCCGTTGTGGGCGCAGCGGATGAAACCACCGGCCAGGCCGTGGTGGCGTTTGTGATCCTGCGCGGCTCAGCGGTGGAAGACGCAGACATTGTCACCACCTTGCGCAACCATGTGGGCAAGGAAATTGGTCCCATCGCCAAGCCCAAGACCATCCTGGTGGTGCCGGAGCTGCCCAAGACCCGTTCGGGCAAGATCATGCGCCGCCTGCTCAAGGATGTGGCCGAAGGCCGCGAGGCGGGCGACTCCTCAACCCTGGCCGACAACACCGTCATGAACCAGATCGCCGAGTCCCTCAGAGCCTAGCCCGTTACATCTGACCCGCAGAAAACGGCGAAAAATCGCGATTTGGACGCGATTTTCGGCGTTTTCTGCGGGTCAGTTGCTTAAGTCGGGAGGGTGGCCGCGCCAGTGGGGCATTATTAACCCATGACTTCAACCACTGCAGCGGACCGCGGCGCACTGCTGATTCTCAACGGCCCCAATTTGAACCTCTTGGGCACCCGCGAGCCGGAGATTTACGGCTCAGCCACGCTGGCCGACGTCGAACGTCTCGCCACGGCAGCCGCAACTGCAGCAGGATTCAGCGTCTCGTGCGTGCAGTCCAACCATGAAGGCGCCCTACTGGATGCCATCCATGCAGCCCGCGGCACGGCTGTGGGGATCATCATCAATGCTGGCGCGTACACGCACACCTCCGTGGCGCTCCGGGACGCGATAGCCGCCGTGGAGCTGCCCACCGTGGAGGTGCACATCTCCAATGTGCACCAGCGCGAGGAATTTCGGCACCACTCCTACCTGTCCGCTGTGTGCGGCACAGTCATTGTGGGAGCAGGCATCCACGGCTACGAGCTTGCCGTGAGCTACCTGGACAAGACGCTGGACTAGCCGCTAGCCAACCTTGCAGGAGCCTGCCGACACGGCACTGTTAAGCTGGGGCGCGGCCGCGATCACGGGGCCAGCCTCTTCCATGGTCAGCGCAAAGCCGATGTTGTTCTGCGTGGTGGCTTTCGCGAAGATGACTCCCACAACCCGGCCGTCACTGTCCAGCAACGGACCGCCGGAGTTGCCTGACTGGACGTTTCCAGCCAACTGATAAACGTCCAGAAGTGACTTTTGCCCACCGGTGATGTCCGGAACCATCATGGGGCCGGAGGACAGCACAGTGGCCGGCCGCACCTGCAAGGGCCCGCCCAGCGGATAGCCAGCAAACGCCGCGGCAGTGTTGTTCCGGGCCGTTTCCGCCGCGGGCAGCGGTGCAGCGTCCAATGAGTCCACGGCCAGGATTGCCAAGTCCTTCACGGGATCAAAGAACACTACACGGGCAGGCAGAACACCTTGGGTCTGGGTTTGCACAACCGGCCGCACCACACCGGCAACAACGTGCGCATTGGTCAGGACCCTCCCGGGCGACACCACAAATCCGGTACCAGTCTGGTTTTGCCCACACTGGAATGCCGTGCCGGAGATCTTCAGGACTGAACGGGCCGCATTGTTCCAGGCAGCGGTGTTGGTGTCGGCATTCGGGGCGGCAACCTGCACATTGGGGCCGGCCGGGTTCAGCAGCGCGGGAATGCCCTCATCCAAAACCAGGGAGCGAATCTGGGCGGCGGCCGCCTTGACGGGATCCGGTGTCCACGCTTCAATGCGGGAGATGACCTTCGAGTCGCTCAACTGCTTGGAGACGGCCGGGATACCCAGGTTGGAAACGCTGAATGCGAGCATGGAGATGACCAATGCGGCAACAAAAACGTTGAGCACACCACCCAAAATCCTGTTCACGGACCTAATGGAGTCCGATTTCACACGCCGCCCAATGGCGCGACCAAATCGCATCCCCAAAGCGTGGCCACTGGCTATCAATACCACCGTGGCGCCCAGCACCATTGCGGTGCGCCACCCGGGGCTGGGTGCAAATTGGTTGACAAAGGGCGCAGCAAAAAACGCTGCCGCAGCGCCGGCCACAAAACCGGCAAGGCCGCCCAATCCCACTACCAGCCCGGTTTTTAGGCCATAAATCAACTGCCACAGCAGCCACAGGATCAACACCGCATCTAGCCAGGAAAAACCAAACACCTATGAGCAGAGCTCCTCGCGGGCAGCGCCCGCCATTTTTTCGAAGGTTCGGGCACAGAATGTGTCCCGAATGCACATATTACCGGGGCAAGCCGGGCGATCCCTGAGCTTTCACGCGTCTCAATCTGCCAATATGCTGTCAACGAACGCGTTGAATGCCAAATTGGTCACAAAAACAGAAAAGTTCTGAAACAATCAGTATTAGGTCAGAACTGATTAGCTACATACTGTAAGGAGATTTCATGGACATCGAGGTACTACGCCGGGCACCCCTTTTTGCTACGCTCGACGACGAGGCATTCCGCCTTTTGACGGACGAACTGGCTGAGGTGGATCTGTCCCGCGGCGCATCTGTCTTCCGTGAAGGCGACCAGGGCGATCAGCTGTACTTCATCGTTTCGGGCAAGGTGAAGCTGGGACGCACGTCCTCCGATGGTCGCGAGTCCTTGGTTGCAATCTTGGGCCCGGGCGAGCTCTTTGGCGAAATGGCACTCTTCGATCCCGCCCCCCGCAGCACCACTGCGACGGCCGTTTCCGAGACCCGCCTGGCCGGTCTGAAGAACGAATCCCTGAACAACTTGCTGCGCAACCGCCCCGAGGTCTCCATGCAGTTGCTGCAGGCCTTGGCCCGCCGCCTGCGCCGCACCAATGACAACCTGTCCGACTTGGTCTTCTCCGACGTCCCCGGCCGTGTTGCCAAGGCCATTCTGGATCTGGCAGACCGCTTTGGCCGTCCGGCCACCGACGGCATTTTGGTGGCTCACGAACTCACCCAGGAAGAGTTGGCCCAGTTGGTTGGCGCTTCCCGTGAAACAGTCAACAAGGCCCTGGCCGAGTTTGTCCAGCGTGGCTGGCTCCGCCTGGAAGCCCGCGCGGTTGTCATCCTGGACGTCAACCGCCTGCGCCAGCGCAGCCGCTAGTCCCCAGCTCCGCCCCACTTCCAGCCGCTGGCGCGTCTGACACTGGGGCCACTCGGAGCTGTGGGTCCAAGCTCGCAGAGCAAAAAGACCGGCCCGGACACCTTATTGGGTGTCCGGGCCGGTCTTTTTTGCGCACCAGATCCGTTGCCTGGACGCGAGTGCTGACCTTGGCCGCATAAATGCCTGAGTAACCATGCATCTCGCGGCTGAGGTCAGCCCAATCGAATGAATCAGTGAACGCGATCCCCTACCGCTCGCGGCAGGCGCCACCCTCGGACGCCGTAGAGACTTCCAGGCAGAAGGTTTCAGGGTCCTCGCCAATGAGTCGGGGCTGGTATTCATTGATGGGGCGCTTGTGGTTCAAGTAGGCAATGCACCCGCGCGCAGCAGCAATCTTCTCCAGAATGATTTCGACTCCCGGGACCACCAGCTCACCCAGCGTCAGCCCCACGGTCAACGGCTGGGCCACTTCATCCCCGAGGGCAGTGCTGGTCCGGCTGGCCAGAATATCCCCGGCACTGGCCCACCGCCCCCAAACACCCTTGCTAGTAAGCAGTGACGGTTGCTGGTTGATGGGTGTTGCAGCGGCAAAGTAGCGGGTATCAAAGCGCCTGTGGGCAAAATCCGGGCTCAACCAATGGCTCAGCGGCTTGAGCAAGTCCGTGCGAAGCGCCAATCCGTACCGCTCCAACAGGGCAGCAAAGGTGGTTTCCTGCCCGGCGATGGATTCGCGGGCGCGCATCCATTCGGGTCCGGAAATGTTCTCCACGAGCGATGACGCATCGGGACCTGCCAACAAGATGCCGGTTTCCTCGAAGGTTTCACGAATCGCAGCCACCACGTGGCGCTTGGCCAAGCCAATGTCTGCCGAGCCCAGGCTCTTGGCCCACTGGGTGGGAGAGGGGCCCACCCAGTCGGTGACGTCGTCGTCGGCGGCCTCAATGGTGCCACCGGGGAACGCAACCGCGCCCAAAGGAGAACCCCCGGGCCGGTACGTCAAGAAAGTCTGCAAACCGCTAGGGCTGTCCTTCAACAGCACCACCGACGACGCCGGGCGCGGCTTGCTGGGTGTGCGGGCACCAAATTCCACCCAAGTCTGCGCAGCCTCCCGCTGGTCTGCACTCAGCGGGAACCTGCGCTTGCCCATGGGACGTGCGCCCACGGGACTGCTACTGGAATTCAGCAATCAGCTCAACCTCAACGGGAGAATCCAAGGGCAGAACGGATACTCCGACGGCGGAACGTGCGTGAACTCCGGCGTCGCCAAATACCTCGCCCAGCAGTTCGGAGGCGCCGTTGATGACGCCCGGCTGGCCCGTGAAGGAGGGGTCGGAGGCAACAAAGCCAACAACTTTGACAATGCGAGTCACCCGGTCCAGGTCACCAATGACGCTTTTGAGTGCGGCAATGGCGTTGATGGCACATGTTGCGGCGAGAGACTTTGCGTCCTCAGCTGAAACTTCGGCGCCGACCTTGCCCGTAGCTGTGAGTTTGCCGCCAATAAATGGCAGCTGCCCGGAGGTGTAAACGTGGTTGCCGGAGATGACGGCTGGCACATAAACCGCCACGGGCGGGGCCACGGGGGGAAGGGTCAGGCCAAGCTCGGCCAGGCGTGCCTCAATGCGCGCGGATCCCTGGTTTGATGCGGTTTCCACGGTTACGCCTTCTCTCGTTTAAGGTAGGCCACCAAGCCCCTGCCATCGGGTCCGGGGACAACCTGGACGAGCTCCCAGCCGTCGTCTCCCCAGCTGTCCAGGATCGCCTTGGTGTTGTGGATAATCAGTGGAATCGTAGAGTACTCCCATTTGGTCATACGTCAAAGAGTATCCCCTGCCGGTAAACTGAGAAAATGGCAGCAAAAAAACACCCCATTTTCGATACCGCCACCACTCTGGGCAAATTGGTCGCCTTCCTGGGCGTCAGCACAATTTGTGGTGTCCTGGTGGCCGGGCTCATGGTGCCCGCGGTAGCGCTGGCGGGCACAACCACCACCTCATCCATCTCATTTTTTGATGACCTCCCGGATGAGATGACTGTTGGCACCCCGGCCCTGTCGTCGAAAATTCTTGCTGCCGACGGTTCTGTTATTGCAACTTTCTACGATCAAAACCGTACCGAAGTTGCCCTCGAGAACATCTCCCCGTTCATGAAGAACGCGGTGATTGCCGTTGAAGACGCCCGTTACTACGAGCACGGCGGCATTGACACGCGCGGCTTGATCAGGGCAGTGACCTCCATGGCGCAGGGTGGTGGCCGCCAGGGCGCCTCCACCATCACCCAGCAGTACGTGAACAACGTCATCATTCAGACGTATGCTGCCAATGGCGAAACCGACAAGATCAAGCTCGGCGCCGATAAGGGTGTTGGCGAAAAGGTGCGCGAAATCAAGCTCGCCATTTCTATGGAGAAGAAGTATTCCAAGGACGAAATTCTCCAGGGCTACCTAAACTGGGTCTTCTTTGCCAACGGCAACTTCGGCATCGAATCAGCTGCATCCTTCTACTTTGGTGTCCATGCCAAGGACCTGACCTTGACCCAGGCGGCACTGCTGGCCGGGGTGGTCAACAGCCCCACCGTCTATGACCCCATTGCCAATCCTGAAGCTGCCATTGGCCGGCGCAACTTGGTGTTGGATCACATGGTGGATCAGGGCATGATCGATGCGAAGCAGCACGCCGACGCCGTCAAGGCGGAGATCGGCTTGAAGGTTCAGCCCAGCCGCAACGGCTGCACAACTGCGGTCCGCGCGGAGTACTTCTGTGAATATGTGACCAACGTATTCCTCAACGATCCTGCCTATGGCAAAACCAAGGAAGACCGTCTCAAGCTGCTCAAGCAGGGCGGCTTGACGGTGAAGACAACTCTGGATCCGAAGTTGCAGGATGCAGCCCAGGCCCAGATCAACAACTTCCTGCCCATGAACAACAACCCTGACAAGGTTGGCCAGTCAATGGTCTCGGTCCAGCCGGGTACCGGCAAGATCCTGTCCATGGCACAGAACACCAAGCTCACTGCGCCTGAAGGCCAGTGGAGCAATGTTTACAACTTCAACGTTGACATGTTTGACGCCCAGGGCAATGAACTCGGCGGTGCCGGAGGTTTTGCCACAGGTTCAACTATGAAGCCCTTCACGTTTGCAGAATGGCTCAATTCCGGGCACAAGATCAACGAGACCGTTGATGGCTCCGTCCGGAGATATCCGTTCGGCTTCCCGTGGCAGAACTCCTGCGGGACGGTTGCGGGAGCCTACGACAGCTCTGACCCGAATGCCGACAAGGACCTGCAAAACGCTGAGGGTAACTTCTACCAGCGGCTCACGGCCCGTGAAGGCCTGTACAACTCGCTCAACACCGCCACGTTTGCAACGGCCGCGAAGCTGGACTTCTGCAACATCCAGAAGATGATGACGGCTGCCGGCGTCCACGACGGCAAGGACCCCAAAAAGCCGTATGACATGTCCTCACTGAGCAATCTGCTCGGCGCCAGGCCTGTTTCCCCCATGATCATGGCGAATTCCTTTGCCACCTTCAGCGCCGGCGGCATCCATTGCGATCCCATCGCCCTGGTCTCCGTCACCAACGCCAAGGGTGACAAGTTCCCGGTTCCCTCCGCCAGCTGCAAGCAGACCATCAAGCCCGAAGTTGCAGCGGGCGTCAGTTCCGTGCTGGGTGAAGTGCTGGTCCGCGGTTCCGGCTACCAGATTCCGCTGCAGTTCAAGCCCGCAGATCCGCAGCAATACAACGCCGCTGCCAAGACCGGTACCACCAATGATTCTGAGCAGACGTGGACCGTGGGCTACACCAAGGGCCTCGCCACCGCATCGTGGATTGGCAACCCGGATCTGGGTGCCCGCTCCTCCAACGGCCTGTTGATCGCCAATCAACGCATCGGCTACGTGGACGGTGCCACTTATGCCGGCAAGGCATGGCAGGGCTTCATGAACCAGGTTGCGGGCGGCTTTGATCTATCTGTCTTCCCTGCCCCGCCAGCAAGCATGGTCAACCCGCCCATCACCATCGCACCCAAGCCCGCAACGCCAAACTCCGGCGATTCGGGCAAGCAGTCAAACGATGCCCCGGCCAAAAACGACCAGAGCAACAAAGACAAGAAAGACTAGAGCACGGCTCTCATGACAGGCACAGGCAAGGCCGGCTCCGGCCTCCGAACCTTGGGTGCTGCGGCGGGTCTTGCCGTGGCCACGGGTGTGGGTGCGGTTGCGTACGGCGCCCTGATTGAACGCAACTGGTTTGCCATCCGCCAGGAGCGGCTCGCGATTCTGCCGCCCGGGTCAGCGCCGTTCACAGTGCTGCACCTCTCGGACATCCATCTCTCCCCGGGCCAGCACAAGAAGGTGCAGTGGCTGCGGGATCTCGCCGCAATTGAGCCGGACCTTGTGGTCAACACAGGCGACAACCTCAGCCACCCCGGAGCCATTGCGCCGCTGTTGGATGCCTTGGGGCCGCTCATGGATTTTCCCGGTGTCTTTGTGCCCGGTTCCAACGACTACTTCGCGTCCACCTTCAGGAACCCGTTTGCGTACTTTGCCGGGCCCTCCAAGCTACCGTCGGGCAAAAGGCGTGAGCCCATCGCTTTGGAGACCGATGCCCTCCACGCAGGCTTTGGTTTGGGTGGTTGGGTGAATCTCACCAACCGGGCGCAGTCCATCCCGTTCAACGGAATTCGCTTTGACTTCAGTGGCGTGGATGATCCGCACCTCAATCGCGAACGCTACGCAGGGTGGCCGCGCGGTTCGTCCACCCAGGACAACGCCCCGCACGTGAAGATCGCCGTGGTCCACGCCCCGTACCAGCGCGTTTTGGACCATTTCACCAAAGAAGGGGCCGACTTAATTCTGGCCGGCCACACCCATGGCGGACAGGTCTGCCTGCCCGGGTACGGCGCCTTGGTCACCAACTGCGATCTACCCACGTGGCGCGCCAAGGGCCTCAACGCCTGGGACGCCCACGGGCTGAGCAGTCCCGTCAACGTCTCCGCCGGCATTGGCACGTCTCGCACTGCTCCGTTCCGCTTTGCCTGCCGGCCCGAAGCCGTTGTCCTGACGCTGACAGCCAAGGATTGACCGCCAGTCAGCTGCCGCACCCATCGGTTTAACTAGCTAGAGGATCCCTGATGAGAAGTCGTTTAGTCCTGTTGGCAGCGTCACTGCTGCTCTTGAGCGCATGCGGCGCTACACCCGGGCCTGGCAGCACAGCATCAGAGGCAACCGCCGCGTCCGCTGGGGCACCCGAGCAGTGCACGCCCGCAACGGGTGGAATTCCCGGCGTCGCAAAAGATTTTGAGTGTCTGGACCTCATATCTGTGAGCGGAAGCGATTCCACTGGTGAGTTGGCGTGGTTGGGCAAGGATCCATTTACACTGGTGACCCTGCCGCGAGACGGCGGCGTGTTCTTCTCCTCCAAGACACCCTGCAACACGCTCATGAGCCAGGTGGAAGTTACCGACACACAATTTGTGGTGGATTCCAATCTGGCCATGACCATGATGGCTTGCCAGAGTCCCCAAAGCGACTACGAGAACTGGGTTATCAAGTTCTTCTCCACGCCCCTGGACTATGCGTTTAATGCGGGCTCACTGACCCTGAGCAACAGCGTTGGGACGGTTACTTTCAAGCCGGTAGGCGCTTAGCAAAAGAGCCGCTTCCCTCGGCCCGGCAACACGATTTCGCGATCACGGCCACTGTCCGCTATTCTTGAGAGGTTGCTTTTTCAGACCTTCACAGGTCTTGGCGAAGTGGCGGATCGGGGTGTGGCGCAGCTTGGTAGCGCGCGTCGTTCGGGACGACGAGGCCGCAGGTTCAAATCCTGTCACCCCGACCAAATCACAGCAGCGGTATCCACTTCGGATGCCGCTGCTGTTGTTTTGTCCAGGGGATCTCCCACCCGGGCGCACGGGCGTTGACGGGCAGGCACCAGCAACCGGCGGCTCCCAGCTGGCAAGGAGCCGCAACGGCTAAGATGGAACCTATGAGTGACATTCTTCCCCCGTGCCCCGTCTGCGCTAGCGAATACAGCTATGAGATGGGTGATTTGCTGGTCTGCCCAGAGTGCGCCCACGAATGGTCGTCGGTTGAGGACAGCGGCTCGGAAGAGGCTGAGCAGGCAACTGTTGTGAAGGACGCCGTGGGAAACGTTCTGACCGACGGCGACACCGTCAGCATCGTGAAGACCATGAAGATCAAAGGCAGCCCCCAGGATCTGAAGATCGGCACCAAAGTACGCAACATTCGTTTGATTTCCCCTGTCAACGGGCATGACATCGACGCCAAGGTTGACGGCTTTGGCCCCATGAAGCTCAAGTCAAGCGTGGTCAAAAAGGTCTAGTCCAGCCCAACTTTTTTAGACAGGATGTTTGGGTGAGTTCATGGTTTGAAGCGCTGCCGGCCTTTGTCGTGGCGTTGTTGATGCTCGCCCTGCCCGGCGGCGCAGTTCTGCTGGCTCTGCGGGTTCGGGGTCTCATGGCGCTCTGCTTGGCCCCTGCCGTGTCGGTGTCAGTCATCGCTGTCAGCGCGGTGGTGGCTCCCCTGATCCAGCTGCCCTGGAATGTGGCGGTGGTGCTCTTGGGCACCGCCGTGGCCGCAGGGGCTGCGTGGACGGCCAGGCGCTTTATCCCCGCCCTCGCCGGCAGCTCCCTCCAGGAGGGACGGAAGCACGGCATGGGTGTGGGTGCAGCTGCCGCGGGAGTTCTCATTGCATTGGCGATGACCACGGCGCTACTGACCTCTGTTGCCAGCAACCCCGAACAGTTCACGCAGGGCTACGACTCCGTCTTCCACCTCAACGCCACCGCATATGCCGTGGAAACATCCAATGCGTCCTCCTTTGCCATTTCCGGGTTCATCCTGCCAACGGTGAAGTCAGCATTTTATCCCGGCGCCTGGCACGGACTGGCGAGCCTGCTGGCCATAGTCACCGGTGCCAGCGTCCCCGCCGCAACAAACATCATGTGGCTGGCAATGGCGGGTGTGGTGTGGCCGCTGAGCTGCGTTTTCTTGACACGCGTCCTCTTTGGGACCGGCCGCACCCTGCTCGTCTCGGCAGCAATTCTGGCAGCCGCCTTCCCCGCGTTTCCATGGCTCCTGCTGCAGTACGGGTCCGCATACCCCAACTCCCTCTCCAACGCTCTGGTTCCCTTGGGCATCGGGCTGGTGTTGTTGGTCATCAGGCCGTCCGTGCACACCGACCTCCAACCCGCCCAATCCCTGGCCGTGGTGGTGCTGTTCATGCCGGGGGCCATCATGGCCCAACCCAACGGGATTTTCAGCATCCTGCTGGTCTTGACGCCGCTGCTGGGATACTTGATTTTCGCGTGGCTGCGCACCGGTTTCAGGCGGTCCCGGCGTCACGGCTGGAACCGGTTGGGCCTGCTCCTCCTGACAACCGCCGTGGCAGCCGCCGCCATGCTGGCCGTGCCGCAAATCCGCAGCCTTTTTGGGTACACGAGCCCGGCATTCCTGTTCTTTCCGCTTGCCCTGCTGCGCAACTTCACCCACGCGCCAGCACCCATCTGGTTCCCGGCGCTGGCCCTGACGGCCCTGGTTCTGCTGGGCTTGCGCACCGAATTCCGCCGCCCCGGGCTGAAATGGTTGCTGCCGGCCCTGGTGTTGGTGGCGTTCACCTACCCCTTGGCCACAGGCACGGATGCCAGCCTGGCCAACATTGTCATGGCTCCTTGGTGGGACAACCCGGAACGCATTGCCGCCCTCATGCCATTGCTCGCCGTGCCGCTGGCGGCTCTGGGCATGGCCAGGCTGGTGGCATGGCTGGCCACCAGCCTCCCAGCGCTCTTCGCCGGCACAGGCTTGTGGAAGTACAGGGGCAGGACGACGACGGCGGCCACCCTCGCCGTCGTACTAGCCTTCTCCAACCCGGGCCTGTGGCAGATGAAGGACCAGGTGGGCATGATGTACAACGTCCCTGCCGAACCTGATGGGCTGGCGCAGGTGGATGCGCAGGAGCTGGCGTTGATTCACAGGCTGGGAGAATACACCGGCAGGGACGATGTCCTCGCCAACAATCCCTACAACGGCTCCGCCCTGGCGATGGCGCTGGCGGGGAGCCGAATGCTGTTTCCTTACAGCTCGCAGGGGGATTTGAACGCCGATCTGTACACGCTGCGTTTTTGGCTCAACCGGGTGGGCAGTGATCAGGAGGTGTGCGCGGCGGCAAAACGCCAGGGCGTGACACATCTGCTGGATTTTGGCACCGACTACATCCCCGCGTTCAACGATCCGCGCTCGCTCTATCCCGGAATCACGCTGGCACCCGATTCCGATGCGTTCACGCTGGTGGCCAGCGAAGGGCACGCCAAACTCTACAAACTGACCCTTTGTGGAGGCGCACCTGTCTAGAAGGACAGCAACCACCGGTTTGTGACACATTTGTCACGCATTCGTCCCCGTTCCATTCCTCACGCCGTAGAGTGGAGCCAACGGTGGCATGCGTCAAGCAAGGAGCAAGCGAGTGGGCAATAGTTTTGGTGATCGACTGAAACAGGAACGTTTGTCGCGTCAACTAACCCAGGGTGAGCTGGGCGGCGAACTCTACTCCGCCAGCTACATTTCCCTGCTGGAGAACGCCCACCGTGAGCCCACGACCGAGATCATCAAGCAGTTGGCCACGCAACTCCAAATGTCGCCCTCCACGATTGCCGAGTGGGTGCAGGCATCCTCGCCGGCGGAAAGCGAATATCTCCGGCTGTCCCTGTGCGCCCGGCAATGCTGGGACACCCGCGACTATTTGGGTGCCGCCAACAATGCCAAAGCTGCCGCCGATTTGGCCTGCGCCAACCAGAACCCTGTCATCTGGTGGAACATGACCTTCCTGAGCGCCAACTCGTTGTTGCGCAACGGCAACCACACGGACGCCGTCGAGGTCCTGGATGCGCTGTTGAAGCATCCACTGACCACTGCCAGCGACCCTCTATCGCTCCGGGCCAATCAGGTCATGGCCGCTGCCATGCTGGCCCAGGGCTCCCTCGCGGAGGCGATCGAGCACGCCACCTCCGCTGTTGAGATTGGCTCCGGTGACAGCGCCGAAGAATTCAGCGCCTATTTGATGGCGCTTCAAACACTTGTTGGTGCACTCACGGAAGCCGGCCGTCTTGACGAGGCTTGGACACACACACTAATCCTTGCCGATTCCGTCACGGACTCCACCCCCGACCAGATGGCTGGGGAAATCCACTGGGTCATTGGCAACGTCGCCTTCATTCGCCAAGATATCCGGGTTGGCCTGGAACACCATGCCAAGGCAAGCCGGCTCCTATCCCCCGCAGCCGACCTTGCCCGCTGGGCCCAATTCAACAAGGCAACTGCTTGGGTGCGGCTCATGGCCGGCGTGGTGGAGCCTGCCACCCTGCAGGCCATTGAGCGCAGCGAATTGGCTCACTCAGTGGTGGGCGCAACGGCGTCGGAGACCCTTGAAGTCTCACTATTGCGGGCGCGGTGGCATTACCTCAATGGTGAGTTGCCCCTGGCTTTGGAACTGCTGGAGACCATCGAAGGCAACAAGGAGCAGCTGGCACCCCATATTGCCGGTGATTCGGCCTTGCTCCTGGGCAGTGCGCTGCAAGCCGCCGACAGCTGCACCGAGGCACTCGAGGCCTTCACGAAGGCCAGAGACAGGTACATCACGGCCGGGGCCGCGGACAGGGCTGCGGTGGCCCAAGAGCACATCAGGGAGCTCGAAGGCTCCCGCAGCTAATCCCCACGCCCCCCCCCAAAAACAACTGGCCCGCAGAAAACGGCGAAAAGACGTGATTTCCACGTATTTTCGCCGTTTTCTGCGGGCCAGTTGGACAAGCTAGCTGAAGGTTTCACCCGTCAGGCGCTCGAAGGCTTCGACGTAGCGGGCCCTGGTGCGCTGAACGACGTCGGCCGGAAGGGCCGGCGGCGGCGTGTCCGAGGCCTTGTCCCAGCCCGATTCGGCGCTGGTGAGCCAGTCACGCACGTACTGCTTGTCAAAGCTGGGCTGGGCCTTGCCCGGAGCCCACAGGGCCGCATCCCAGAAGCGTGACGAATCCGGAGTCAGGGCTTCATCGCCCAAGGTGATGACGCCGTTGGCGGGGTCCGTGCCGAATTCCACCTTGGTGTCGGCCAGGATGATGCCGCGTTCGCGGGCAATTTCCTCGGCCCGCGTGTAGATCTCCAGGGTCAGGCTGCTCAACGCCGCAGCGTCGGCCTCCCCCACGGTTGCCACCATGGTCTCGAAGCTGATGTTCTCGTCATGCTCACCCACCTCAGCCTTGGCCGACGGGGTGAAGATGGCCGGTTCCAGCCGTGAGCCATCCACGAGCCCGGCCGGCAGCGGCAGGGTGCACACGGTTTGCGACTGGCGGTACTCAATGAGGCCGGTGCCCGTCAGGTAACCCCGGGCAATGCACTCGATGGGGAACATTTCCAGGCGCTTGCACACCATGGCGCGGCCGGCGACCTGCTCCGGAACGCCGGCCTCAACAGTTGTTGCCACCACGTGGTTGGGCACATCAAGCTGCGCAAACCACCACAGGCTCAAGCCTGTGAGGATCCGGCCCTTGTCGGGGATCTCCGTGGCCAGGATGTGGTCAAAAGCGCTGATGCGGTCACTGGCAACCACCAGGACCACGTCGCTGCGTCCGGCGAAGGGGCCCGTGCCCTCAGAGGCTGGCTCGTAGAGGTCACGAACCTTGCCGGAGTAGATGTGTGTCCAGCCGGGCAGGACGGGGGCGGCGGGAATTGCTGAAGCCATGATTTTCTTGTCCTTATGCCTGTGCCGAGGTGTGGGTCACTGTAATTTCTCCGCGGGCTGCCTTGGCCGCAATGTCATTGCGGTACTGGCCACCTTCCAGGGAGATCTCTTCAATGCCCGCGTAGGCACGCTCGCGCGCATCCACCAGGTCAACGCCCAAACCAACCACGGCGAGTACGCGACCTCCGGCGCTCACCGTGTTTCCGGCGTCGTCCGCGGCCGTGCCGGCATGCAGCACATGGACGCCGTCGAGCCTGTTGGCCTTCTTGAGTCCACGAATCCTGTCCCCCGTGCGGGGGGTGTCGGGGTATTTTTCGCTGGCCAAGACCACTGCCACGGCCGTTTCCGGCAGCCAGCGCAGCTCGTCGATGTCTGCCAGATGTCCCTTGGCTGCGGCCATGAGGACACCGCCCAGTGGGGTCTTCAGGCGGGCAAGGACGGCCTGTGTTTCCGGGTCGCCAAAGCGTGCGTTGAATTCAATGACGCGGGTGCCACGGCTGGTCAGAGCCAGTCCGCAATACAAAACACCCACAAAGGGTGTGCCCCGGCGGGCCATCTCGTCGATGGTGGGCTGGGCTACGCGGTCAATGACTTCCTGCACCAAACCTGCGGGGGCCCATTCCAGCGGGGAGTATGCACCCATGCCGCCGGTGTTGGGGCCCTCATCGCCGTCGAAAATCCGCTTGAAATCCTGGGCCGGAGCCAACGGGACAACGTTGTGGCCATCGGCCAAGACAAACAGGGAAACTTCGGGGCCGTCGAGGAACTCCTCGATGACAACCGTGCCACCCACATCAAAGCAGGACTGGGCATGAGCCAGGGCTTCGGCGCGGTCATTGGTGACCACTACACCCTTGCCGGCGGCCAGGCCGTCATCCTTGACAACGTAGGGGGCGCCAAAGGTGTCCAGCGCGTCGGCGGCCTCTTCGGCGTTGACGGCGACCTTGGCCATGGCCGTGGGAACCTGCGCCTCCGCCATGACAGCCTTGGCAAACGCCTTGGACGCTTCCAGCTGTGCGGCTTCCTTGCTGGGGCCAAAGACGGGAATGCCGGCCTCCCGCACGGCGTCGGCGACGCCTGCCGCCAGGGGAGCCTCGGGTCCCACAACAACAAGGTCGCTTTCAAGCTTCAACGCCAGAGCCGCAACGGCAGCCGGATCGCTGGCGTTGAGTGCATGCGTGGGCACAATCGCTGCGATGCCGGCATTGCCGGGGGCAGCATGGACCTCACTGACGTTGGGGTCGCTAAGCAACGAGCGGACAATGGCGTGTTCGCGGCCTCCGGGGCCAATCACTAGAACCTTCACCCCTCAAGGGTACTTGGCTAAGCGGCCAGCACCGTAAAGTGACTTCCGGGCGCATCGGCCCGCCACCGTGGCGGGAGCCGATTGTGGCCCGCCGGACGTAATGTGACTTGATTTGGGCGCCATCCATTGCCCGCGTTTCCCCGACTTGATAGCTTGGCGATTGGAATTGCCTGAAATATGTCTCGTAGCGGGCAGCGGCGCCCCGCGCGCATCCACAAGAACACGTTAGGTCTCAGCAGGTCTCTTCAGGTCAACTCTTCAAGGGGAAATACTTCATGCAAGCATTCACGCGCGCCCACTTAAAGCGCGGGGGCGCGGCTTGCGCCGCAGCCGCGGTGCTGATCGGCGGAACATTCACCGCCGGAGCCGCCTCAGCGGCGCCTACTCCGGCACCTGCGCCAACACAGAGCACTGTGGCCACCGCGGCCGCAACGGAAGCGCCCGCCACTGCACCCGAAGTTGCCACCACTTCAGGGGCATCGCTTCCCGGCGGCTTGGCCGAGGCAATCCAGCGCGATCTTGGCATGAGCCTTGACGAGTTCAACGCCAAGGGTGCCCTGGCGGCGAAGGCCTCTGCCATCGCCACCGACGTTGCCAAGGCCGACCCCAGCGCCGTGGTGTCCATCGCCGGTGACACCGTCAGGGTTCAGACCTCGGCCACAGCCCGTGCCAAGGCGGCCGCCGGAAGCACCAAGGTGACCGTGACCACCGTCAACACCTCGACGCTCTCGGGCAAGGCAAGCGGTGTGGACGCCCTGTTTGCCGACTACGTCTCCACGTTTGGGGCGGAGAATCTGTTGTCAGTAACACTCAATGCCAGCGGCGAGTACACCATCCGCACCGCCGAGGCACAGAAGGGGTTGCCGGTGGCGGCAGCGCGTTCATTTGCCGCGTCTCTGCAGCCGTCCATTGCCGACTTTGAAGCGAAATACGCCAATGTAACGGTTGAAGGTGCCAGCGGCCCTGCCAAGCCCAGCTTCACCGAGGGCGATCCCTTTGACGTGGTCAACGGGCAGGGTTATGCGGCGATCAATGCGCCGGCGCAGAAAGCCCAGCTTTGCAGCACAGGCTGGAACGGTTTCAACAAGGCCGGTCAGTCGGCGATTGTCTCCGCGGGTCACTGCACCATGGATGGCCTGCTCAACGACGTGTACCTGACCAACCCCTTGTTCGACAAGGGGGCTACAGGGGATGCCGCCTCGCAGCCCCGCCCTCTTACCAAATTGGGGCTCATGGGCTTCTCCCAGTTTGGCGGCCCGGGAAACAGTTCCGCCATCTTGAACCCAGCGAACGGGAACCCAACAGGGAATATTGGCACCGATGTCTCCGTCGTTGACAGCATCACCGCCAACTTCACCCAGGCCGCCAAGGTGGCCAAGTGGACCGGGGGAGCCTCATGGACTGCCCCCGAGCAGGTTTCCACCGACCCCACCAACATCGTGGTCACGGGAGTCGCTTCACCAGTGCTTAACGCGCCCGTCTGCAAGTCGGGCCGCACCACCGGCTGGACGTGTGGACAGGTTGACGAGATCGGCGCCTACGCCGTTGCCGGCACCAATTACCCATCCGAGCAGAATCCCAACGGCGATTTGACGGACATCCGCGCGGTGCGCGGCTTCGCCTCCATCACGGACGCCATGATGAACGATCACGGCGACTCCGGTGGTCCCATCATCTCCGGCAACACTGCCGTGGGGATCACCAGCGCTGGCGGCAAGCTGGGCAACGGAAAGTTCCTTGCCATTGGCGCCGACCTGAAAACAGCCCTGGCTGCCACCGACGGCTACACCGTCAAGATTTTCCTTCAGGCGCCCCAGGTGACAACCTCGGCTCCCGTCCTCCGCAAGGGCAAAGTCACCGGCACCGTCGCAGGGGCTCCGGCGGGCACCTTGGTAGTTGTCACAATCGACGGCGTTCCCGAGGACGCCATTGTTGGCGCCGACGGCACCTGGAGCGTCACCGCCCCGAACAAGTTCGGCACCTTCCCCGTCACGGCGCATGCCAAGAACGGCTTCAGCACCTCAGCAACCAGTGAGTCATCCATTCAGGTCATCAAGGAGACCCTGGCAGCCCCGGCCATCACCTCACCCGCCGATGGAAGCAGCGTTGGCGCGCCTGTCACCACCATCACCGGAACCGGCACGCCCGGCGCAACCATTGAACTGTCGGGCGATGTCACAGGTTCCGCGGTTGTTGGCGCCAATGGCAAATGGTCGTTCACGCTGACACAGGGTCTAGATGACGTTGGTTTCTACGATGTAGCAGCGCAGCAGACCCTGACCGACTGGAATGACTCCCCCAGCACAACAAGTTCCTTCACAATTTCCCCGGCGGCTCCCAGCGTCACGTCGCCACGCAACGGCCAGACATTTGCCTTCAACCAGGGTCCGCGGGTCATCTCCGGCACCAACCTGGCGCAGGCTCAGGTTCAAGTGAGCGTGAACGGCCACAGCTACACCGCCGTTGTGGATGGCACCACGTGGACCGTCACACTGCCCAACAAGTTGACCAGCGGCAACTACTCCATCACGGCCCTGCAGCAGTGGGGTGACTTCCGGTCTGTGACAACCACCTCCGCCCTCACCGTGCTCGCTGAACCCACACCGCCAGCAACACAGAAACCCACGGCGGCCCCCACCACGGCGGCAGCCACCACGGCGCCGGCAACACAGAAAGCCACCACAGCGCCGAGCATGGCGCCCGTCAACACTGACGATCTAGCCAACACAGGAGCCTCGAGCTCCCTGATGATTCTCGGCGGAGCCGGCGTGCTGCTGCTTTTGGGCGGAGCAGCATTCCTGCTGATTCGCCGCCGCAACGCGCGCTAAAAGCAGTAGGCTGTAAGGCAACAGCTGACACAACTTCAGCAGTGGGTCCCGTTCGATAAGAATGGGACCCACTGTTCTTTAGAGCCCAGCGGCGTCAATCAAGACCAGCAGCAGGACAGGGGGCACCATGAACGGCAAGGCAATGGCCGCGGTTGTCCTCGCAGCCACCATGAGCGGAGCCCTGGGTATGAGCGGATGTGGCACACCAGCGGATCCGCCAAGGCAGGCCCCTGCCCAGACAGCCAGTGATGCCGATACCAATGCCCTGCTGGTGCTCAATGAAACGCTGCGGGCCCAGCTTGGTGATTCCTATGCCGATTCCTGGATTGAAGGCAATAAGCTGCACATTGCCGTGACCAACCAGGCTGCTGCAAAGATTGTCACGTCGGCCGGTGCAGTGGCGAAGCTGGTCGCGGTGGATGCTGCCGCCTTGGAGGCAGCCCTGCAGGCCGTCTCAGCCTGGCGTGCCACACTCCCCGTTGAACAGGGCACAGCCATTCACAGCATCATCCCGGATGGCCGCACGGGAACCCTGACCATTTCCGTTGCCGCCGGGCAGCTCGACGCCGTCACCAAGGCAGTGTCCGCGGCCAAGCCAGCCGGGGCGATTGCTGTGATCGTCAAGGTATCCGCCGGCCTACCAACACCTCTTTAGTCGCTAGGATGACACCATGATCCATACTTTCCGGGCGCACGACGCCGTTGAACTCGCCGTCCTGGAACGCAGCGGATTTGTTGAGTCAGTCCACATCGGCTCGGCAGTTGTGGTGGCCGGCGACGGCTCGGTGGTCACCGAACTCGGAGACATCAACGCACCCATTTATCCGCGCTCGGCCATGAAACCGTTTCAGGCCCTGGCCGCGATGCAGTCCGGCGTGCCGCTCCGCGGAGCTCAGGTGGCCATCGCCGCCGGGAGTCACGCGGGGTCGCTGGAGCATATGGACGTGGTCTCCGGCATGCTCAAGGCGGCCGGCCTGAACGAGTCACATCTGGGCTGCCCGGCAGCCTGGCCCCGAGATGCCGAGGCCCGTGCCTGGCTGGTGCGCACCGAACGCGGCAAATCCAAAATTGCCATGAACTGTTCCGGCAAGCACGCGGCCTTCCTCTGGGCCTGCACCGAAAATGGTTGGGACACCGCCGGATACTTGGAACCCAACCACCCCATGCAGCGCGCCGTGCGCACAGTGGTGGAAGAGTACACAGGCGATGCGGTCATGCATACAGGCGTTGACGGCTGCGGCGCTCCCGTCATGGCTGTCACCTTGACCGGTTTGGCGCGCGGTTTCAGCACTCTCGCCAAGGCGCCGTCGGACAAGTTCGCCAACGCCCGGGCGGCCACCATTGCTACGTCCATGCTGGATTACCCGTGGGCCGTGGAGGGCCACGGGCTGCCCAACACTGTAGTCATGGAGGAGTTGGGCATTCTGGCAAAGATGGGGGCCGAGGGTGTCCTGGCCATGGCCACACCCACCGGCGCCAGTGTTGCCGTCAAGGTTCTGGACGGCAACGGCCGGGCAGCCACCCTGGTTGCCCTGACACTCCTGGCCGCCGCTGGCGCGCTAGATATTCCGGAGGTGGCCACCGTGCTGGCCCGCGTGGTTCCCCCCGTCATGGGCGGCAACAGCCCCGCCGGCAGCCTGCGCCTGGGCCGGGCCATCAGCGCCCTCCTGGACTAGTCTCCACGCCTTCCCAAACGATCAACTTCAACAAGGAGCAGGACATGAGTGCCCGGCGTCGTATTGACATTGCTGAGGGACAGGCGGCCCTGGCCGCCTGGCAGAACGGGGAGACTGCCCGGGCGGTCACCGCCACAGCCGTGCGCTACTCACTGGAGGAATTGGCTGCGAGGGCACCCGGCAACTCCGTCGAGGTGCGGGTGCCGCCCTTCGGCGTAACCCAATGCATCCCCGGCCCCCGGCACACCCGCGGCACGCCGCCCAATGTTGTGGAGTGCGACGCCGGAACCTGGCTTGCGCTGGTGACCGGTGCGACCGCCTGGGCTGACGCCGTCGAACGCGGGCAGGTGGCGGCCTCCGGACTGCGCGCAGACCTGTCCGCAGAACTGCCCCTGCCGCTGAGCTGACAGCCTCCTAGCATTCTTGCCAGCTTGGGCAGGTACCCTAGGGGCATGACTTCCCAGCCTGAATCCACCCCCGGAGAGCCCCGCAAACTCACTGTGCGCCGCGCCCCTAAGTATGTCCCCTTCATGATCGCCGGCGCCTTGGCCGGCATCGTGACGGCAGCAATTTTCACCTCCATCGCCCCGCCCAGCGAGCAATTTGAAACATCAAGTATTTTTGGCTTCTTTGCCGTGTTGATGGTGTTGCCCGGCGCAGGACTTGGCGCCATTGTGGCATTGGTGCTGGACCGCGCCAGCACCCGCCGCAGCAAAACGCTGTTGGTGACGTCCCTGCCCGATGATGACAGCAACGCCGACGCCGAAACTGCCTAGTCCTGCTGCAGCGTCAGCGGACCAGCTAGAAACTTGTCCACTTCTGCAGGAGCGTCGACAAGCGAAGGTCCCGCCCAACCGTGAAATTCGGCTGGCCGGGACCTTCGATCGGGCGTCCGCCCACACTCGTCAGCCGCGAATTCCGGCATGCAGGGGGACCCCAGGCCTAGCTGCAGGCTCCTGTGTTTTCCCAGGCGCCCCACTGCGAAACGCCGGGTTTCTCACCCGCGGTCCACCACTTGGCCTTGTAGCTGATGCCGGCAAGGGAGACCTTGGAACCGCCAGCGTACGTCGCGGTGGCGTTCCACGCATCACCACAGCTCGAAGCTGCGGGGGGTGTTGTGGGAGCGCCCGTCGGGGCCATGCTCGGAGTGGGCGTCGGAGACGGGTCCGTGGGGATTCCCGCGCAGTCGGCCAGCTTCTGCCAAACCCCATCAGCTCCCGGGGCGTTGCCTTGAGTCCACCACTTGGCCTTGTACTCAACGCCGTTGTAACTGACCACAGCGCCGCCGCTGTAGACAGCGGATGCGGACCACACCGCTGCCGAGCATTCTCCCGGCAGGGAAGGACCTGTGGGCATCGGGGTTGTCGTTGCACTCGGCGTGGGGGTCGGGGTCGGGTCGGTGGTCGCCGGAGGGGCTGCCTCAGTGACCGGGCCCGGCGCTGCTGCCCGGAACTTGTCAGACATGGCACCAATCAGTTCACCATTGCGGTCGCCGGAGAGCTCCCACCACATGCCGCCGCCAAGACCCTTGCTGACAATGTAGTCAGTCTTTTGCTTGGTAGTCGCGATGTTGTCATAGCTCCACCACTGGGTGCCGTCATAGCGCCAAGCTGCGCCGGTTGCGGCGTTGTAATGATCCGTGCCAAGCGTCTTTAGCTTGTCGTAGTCCTCGTTGGCCTTTTCGTAGGTACCTGGAGCGCCATCAGTGGCTGGCCCCCACGGGGCAACGCTCGTGGCACCTGTCCAGCCGCGACCGTATGCCGCCAGTCCCAGGCCCAGCTGCTTCGGGTCAATGCCGGCGGCAAGGTACTTCCTCACCGCTTTGTCGGCACTGAACTTCTTGCTGGGCTCCCGGGGATCGGCCGGGTCATCGTACAGGTTAGCCTGATGGCCGGTGAGCGTGGGGTTCCACGCACCATGCAGGTCATAGCCCTGGATGTTGCCGAAGTCCAAGGACTTGAAGTTGTCCGGGTCATCCCAGCCGCCGGCATCAATGTCTTCGGGGTTGGCGGGCAGGAAGGCGCTCAGGACGTACTTTTTTCCACTCGTTGAGCCGTACGCGTCGAGCTGACTGCGGAACTCGGCCAGCAGGGCCTTGAAGTTTGCGCGGTCGTTGACTGTGTCGACACCGTTGCCTTCCAGCCCGGAGTTCGTGCCCGGCCATTCCCAGTCAATGTCGATGCCGTCAAAGATACCTGCAGCCGCACCCGCGCCGCCGCGTCCTTCAAAATTGGGCAGGTTGCCCTTGATGTAAAGGTCTATGCAGCTGGAAACCAGCTTCTGGCGGGACTGCTGGGTGGCTGCTGCCTTCGAGAAGTTCTTGGACCAGGTCCAGCCGCCCAGGGAGATCATGACCTTCAGTTTGGGATTCTTGGCCTTCAGCTGCTTGAGCTGGTTGAATGAACCGGCCAACGGCTGGTTCCAGGTGTCTGCCGCGCCGGAGACGGACTTGTCTGCCGCATAGCCCATCCCGAAGTCGGCCCAGGCGTCGCCAGCACCGTCGGAGCCGGCGGGTCCAGTACCCTGTGCCTTGTTGGCCATGAAACAGGTCAACGTCTGATTGTTGATGTTGCCGAAGGAGTAGTTGATGTGGGTCAGATCTTTCGCAGTGCCTGAGACGTCGAGCTGCTTTGCCTGAAACGCGCGTCCGTACACTCCCCATTGCGCAAAGTAGCCAACGTTGCGATAGCCGTTGACAGTGGAGGCGAGAGGGGCTTCGACCCCAGTGTCCGCAGGTGCTGCATTGGCCCCGAGGACTCCCACCCCACCTGCCAATCCAGCAACCATAGTCCCTGCGGCAACAGCAGCCCACACTTTTGTGAGGCGCCTGCGCCGGTTGATATGTTCTGACATTCACAATCCTTTGAACAGTGAGGTGCGCTGATCGCACCGTCGTCCAGTAGAGAACGCTAGTCTTTGGTGGCCCATGTCACATCAGCATGTTCCACATACTTTCTGGGGCTGCAAGCCACCTAAGTATCTACACTTAGATGATTGTGAGTTCCGATTTCCTTCGCTTTTTTCGCGACTGCGCAGCCACAAAAATGGCGGAACTCCGAAGAACTCCGCCATTTCACTTTGCATTGTTACGTTGGTGCCGGCGTTTTAGACCCTTTGAGGTGGCCTCACTTGCCGCACTGGATAGGACTTCCCCAAGCGTTGGCAGAACCGGAACCGGGGACTTCTCCCTGGGTCCACCACTTGGCTTTGTAGCTGGCGCCTGCATGAGTGACAACGGCCCCGCCTGTGTAGACGGCTGCAGAGGACCAGGCTACTTCTCCGCTGCAGCTCTCAGCAGGACCCCCACCAGTGCCGCCGCCAACACCCGCGGAGGGTTCTACGACGGATACCCCGCGGGGATAGTCTGCCAAGAGGGCGTACGTTTCCGAACCGATGCCGACCCGGAAGTTGGAGATCATGGAGGTGGGCAGCGTCCACGCCAGCTTGGTGCTTACCGTTGCGCCTGCCGGAATACCGCCAGATGGCACCTTGATGGTGTAGGTATGGAAGTCGCCCTTGAGCCCTCCGACGTTGTTGCCAGTATGGTCCCCGGAAATCTTGGTGATGGACCAGCCGCTCTGCTCTTTCATCTCACCGGTGTCGCTTGTCGCACTGTCGAAAGTGATCGTTGCACCGGCGGGGACAGCGGTCTTGGAGTTATTGGTGAAGTGCGCTTCCGGGTTGATGGGGTAGTTGTTGTCACCCAGGGCGAAGTTTTTCAGTTCCACACCAAGATCAATGGCCTTGGTGGGCATCTTCACATTGGCTTTGGTGGCACCGTAGGGTGTGGAAGCAGACAACTTCGAGTGGATCTTGTTCACAAGTGTTGACCCCATCTCGAACTGTCCCTTGTCACCGTTGTACTGGTAGTCACCGGCTAGCTCCCAAATCATGACCCCACCCAAACCCTTATCGGCAACGTAGTCGACCTTGGCTCCGATGGCCTGGTCGGCATCGCCCGAGAGGAAGGTCTTGGTGGTCTCATTCCACCACCACTCGTTCTTGGTGACGCTGTCAAAATGGTGCGTGTAGGTGCCTTTGAGGGCGCCCGTCGGGGATCCGTAGGAAGCCGCGTAGTCACCTACAACACCCCTTTGTAGGTTCAGGACGTGCCAAATAGGGTTGGCCCCGGCCGGCAATTCGGCTCCCATCGGGTCGCTGTCATGCCAAAGGTTATCGATACCCGAAGCGCCGGCGCCACACTTGGAGTTTCCGCCAGCCTTGGGCCCGGTTCCGGGCGCACACTGGTTCTGATCTGCAAGTACGGAGCTACCGTAGAGGCCGTTGGTGCCACCCTGCACGTTGGTCCAGCCGCGGGTATAGAACGGCACACCGAGATTGATGCGACCAGCCGGCATGGCGCCACGGAAATAGTGGTAGGCCCAGTCAGAGTTCAGGTAGCCAATCCCCTTGTAGGCGTTGTAGACGCCGCCAGCGGCGAGCTCCGGGTCTTTCCCATCGTCATAAAGGGCCGCGTTTCCGCCGACGTAGCTATTCCATGCACCGTGCAGGTCGTAGCTCATCATATTGACGAAGTCGAGGTACTTGACCACCTGATGCGCTTCCATACCACGTAGCAACCATCCTGATGCTGGGGCAGCGACGGTGAGCTGGTAGTAGGTGCCGTCAGCAACACTGGCTTTGTCGAGCTTCTCGCGCAGGCTCTTCATCAGTTTCATGTAGTTTTCGAAGAGTACCGCACGGCGAGGTTCAGAGATGGCGAAGTCATCGGGGTTGCCCGCCTTGGAATTGCTCGTGGCGTACTCGTAGTCGATGTCCACACCGCTGAAGCCATACTTGCGGATAAACTCCACAGCCGAATCGGCGAACGTGTCGATCTTGGCTTGGGATTCGGTCAGCGTATAAAAGCCACCATCACCAACACGGGTTCCATCAGCAGCAAAGTAGCCACCGGTCTCGGCCCAACCACCCACCGAAACCAGGGTCTTCACGCCAGGGTTTTCCTTCTTGAACTTCTTTAACAGATTCAAGTGCCCCTCGTACGGCAGCGTTGAGTCCATCTCTGCCCCAGCAACACCGGGCCAGGTTAGATTGGTCGCGGCATTGCCGGGCGCCTCTGCACCCACCGAGACCTTGTTGTTGCCATCAATGTGGGCAAAGGCGTAGTTGATGTGGCTGAGCTTGTTCCAGGGGATGTCACTGGCGAGGTAGCGGGGGGCGCCGTTCTCACCGGTGCGCCAGCTTGTGAAATAGCCAATGACACGCTGGTCCAGGCCGTTGGGAAGCAGTTCCCGGCCCGCCTCGTCATAGACGGAGCAGTAGGGAACGTTTACACCGGGCGTCTGGTACAGGCCATCTGGCCGGCATTTCTCATCCGGGTTGGACGTCCATGGCGTACCGGGGGCCGGAGTTGCCGTGGGAGCCGCCGTTGGCGTGGGAGTGGGAGCCGGAGTGGGAGTGGGAGTCGTCACCTTGCCACAGGCGCCTTGACTGCTCCACGGCCCCCACTGGTCAGCACCCGGGACGTTGTTTTGCGTCCACCACTTGGCTGCGTAGTTCACGTTTTGGTGCGAAACAACTGCATTTCCCGTATAGGCGGTAGATGGGGCCCAGGCCGCGGCGCACGCCGTCGAAGGTGTGGTTTCTGACGGGGAAGCGTAGGCCATCTGGGTCGTTATGCCGATCGAGGCAACGAGGGCGAACCCCGTCACAATGGCGGTACTTCGATGCCGCCATTGAGGCAATGTTGGTGTCTGCATGAATTTCCTGTTCTGCTGTGCGAATTTGACCGCTGCAGCGCAGGAAGTAAGCTCCTACGCTTGCTGGCCCAAGGCTATCCACGCCCATAGCCACCGCACATCAGCACAACTACGCATAGGTGCGACTACGTATCGGCCTGCAGCCAGTCGCTCCCCATGCGGTGCGCCAAAACACTCAGCTCTACACGGGAACGCACGCTCAATTTAGCGAAAACATGGCCCAGGTGGACCTCCACTGTCCGCACAGAAACATGCAACTGTGCGGCCACCTGGCGATTTGGTGCACCACCTGCAACCAACATGGCTACCTCGAGTTCTCGCTCAGTCAGCAGTTCACCCCACACCTGACGGCAGAGTTGCAGCGGGCCTTCGCCGCGCACCGTCCCGGGATGGCCGAGCTCCGAAAAACCCCCTTCCGTCTCGCGGCGCTGATCCGCTGCCGTCCGGAACGCCGCTGCCTTCCGTGGCACTGACTTCACATCATTGGATTCCTGCCCCGGGCTGCTGTCCGGTACAGGCAAGTAGACGGCACTCTGGCTTTCCGCCTCTGGCACACCGTCAAGAGTGTTTTCCACGCAACGCAGCCACGCCATGGCGCCCACTTCCCGAAAGAGGTCTGCGGCCACGACAAGATGTTCCCGCGCCATTGCGGCAGTGCCGTGTTTCAGGCAGGCCCGGCCAAGGACGAATTCGGTACGGGCCCGATCATAATGGGACCGCAACGTCACACTGACCTTCACGGCATGCTCATAATCCTTGGCAAACCGGGAATTGTCGGTGGAACACAGCGCCATCCGGGCGGAGCTGGCTCGGCGATGACCCGATGGCATTCGCGGACCGACAGCAACGCGGTCATTCTGCGAGGCTGCCCCAGCATCGTAGGCGGCACGTCCGCGCGGTGCCATCTCATCAAAACCGGGCACGTACAGCGGCGACGCTGCACCACGCAACACTCGCTCAGCTGCAAGCCTGCCCAAGGTCGATGCCTCATCGACCTTGCCATCTAGGTATGCGGTCAGCGTCCGGTCCATGAGGTCTCCGGTCCGGATGAATGCAGAGCTGGCAGCGGGATAGCTGACTTCCATGGCATTCGCCACAGTACCGACCTCACCTGTAGTCAACACGTCAAGTCGGCGGGCCAAGATGACACCAAGACCGAAGAACGGCAACCCCACGGGCACGGACGCGGCTGCCTGCCCCAGTTCCGCCGCTGCCCTCGAGACATCTCCTGACCACAACTGGAGCAACGCCGACACAACTGCCCGGTATGCCAGTCCTAGCGGGGTTGGGGCCCCTCGCACTCCGCTGCCGCGGGTTTTGCCTGTCATGGACTGCCCGGCCTCCGGGCTTTCGTGCAACAAGCGCAAACCAGCATCTACATCGTCGTCAAGTCCAAGCGTCAAAGCATCCATGACCACGCGGGCATCGGAAAAATCATGTAGTCCGTCGAGGCATCGGCACGCGCATGCTGACTGCACCACAGCTCCTCCGAAAATAGCGCACAAGTGCCGTGCTGCGCATAGAGGTAAATCGCCAACCTGGTGAACTTCCACAAGCCGTTCGGCCTCGTCCAGCAGCCGCGCTGCCTCGTCGAGCATGCCCCCTGCTGCACATAACCCGGCTGCCAACCCTGTAGCCTTGGCAACTTGGCGGGCAACCGTGGCGAACCCCTCTGAGTCCAGAGCTTCGGCTCTTTTTAGGAAGGCTGCGCCGTGACGGGCCAGCGCCACAGTGTGAGCCTCCCCGGCGAGAAGTGATTCGGCATGGACGAACAACGGCAGCGCCCGGGCAGCCACCCGTACGTCCGGCGATGCCAGAGCCCCGCCAAGCCAGTTGGCAGCATCGTCCACCATCCCGAGGTTGAGTGCAGCAGCTCCGGCACACAGCTGTGATTCATAGAATTCTGGCCCTATGGCATGACTGGCAGCCTCACGGGCAACGGCATGGCCCCAGACAGAGTTATCACCAGCATTCGCTTTACGGGAGAGCCGCAGAAGCGCTGGGACGAGTGACTTGTCGCCCTGAAGGGTCGCCAGAGACTCATGCCAGGTGGACTTGTCCATGTCACCCAGGTCAGCGTAAGCGCGCTGCATTTCGATGTGCGCTTTGGTCCGCTCATCCAAGCTGGCCGAGCCGTGAACCCAGACACGCATGCGCGGGTCAACAAAAGAAAAGCGTCCTGCTACGAAGAGGAGATGCGTACCCAGACGGCTCGCTATCAGTTCGCTCATGGGGGCCTGCTGGTGCGCCAGCAACACTACGGTGCGGTCCTCAACACAGATCGCCGCAGCCAACAATCCTGCTCGCTCCCCGGCGTCGAGCTCGGCACCGGCCGCGCCTACCCGAGCGCTAAGGCCCGGCAGCAACGGCAGCGGATCTGGGAGTGCAGAATGGCCTGAGAGCTGGGAGTGAGTGAGGACCCCAGCTACTTCGAGCATCGCGTCAATGTCGCAGGAAAGGCCCCTGAACAGGGCCGCTGCCACATGGGGTGCCGGGGCGATCCCGTTCTGGGAACAAATCTCCAGCAATTCGGGAACTTTGACCACGGGTGTGTGGGCCAAAAGGAAAACCGGCACCATTGAAGCCCTCCATTCGAGTCAATACCAGTAACGCGCTGGTTGTAGGCTAGCAGCCCAGAAAATATGACCCCGCTACAGTGGCTGCAAAACGGCGGAGAAATCCATGACCTCGCCCCTGATGGACATGCCGAAAGCGCCGATTCCCCGTCACCCCGGCAGGAATGCCGCCACGAGAGCCCAGAACTGGCACCGAATGGCGGACTAGTGAAGAAATCATTACCCAATAATGACCACCGCGCCCTGCCCCGTGCGGCATAACGCACGTCACAGTAGGTCGTGGTGCGCGTCATTACATGAGACAATTTTCAGGTGGCACGCGGAGACGGAAAACTATCCCATGATCTTTTACCCGACGAAAAGGGACCTCAGGACGCTTGTGGCGTTCTGGGTATCTGGGCACCCGGTGAAGAGGTTGCAAAACTAACCTATTACGGACTGTATTCACTACAGCACCGTGGTCAGGAATCGGCTGGCATCGCAACAAGCGATGGCAAGCGGATCAGTGTATACAAGGACATGGGACTCGTATCCCAGGTCTTTGACGAACCCACACTGAACACCCTGACGGGGCACATGGCTGTGGGCCATTGCCGGTACTCCACCACAGGCGCAGCCAACTGGGCCAACGCCCAGCCCACCCTCGGCGCAACCGACAGCGGCACTGTGGCCCTGGCGCACAACGGCAACCTGACCAACTCCGCTGAACTGCATGAGATGGTCATTGCCAAGTACGGCGTCCCCACCTCGGGTGAAATGGCGCAGGGCAACACCACCGACACAGCTTTGGTCACCACCTTGCTGCGCGGTGAAGAAGGCCGTTCCCTGGAAGAAACAGCCATGGAACTGCTGCCCAAGATCCACGGCGCTTTCAGCTTTGTCTTCATGGACGAGCACACCCTGTATGCAGCCCGCGACCCGCACGGCGTCCGCCCGCTGGTCCTTGGCCGCCTCGACAGCGGCTGGGTGGTGGCCTCCGAGGGCGCCGCCCTGAACACCATTGGTGCCACACTCATCCGCGAAATCGAGCCCGGCGAATTCATCGCCATCGACGAAGACGGCGTGCGCACCCAGCGCTTCGCACCCGCCACCCCGGCTGGCTGCGTCTTTGAATACGTTTACCTGGCGCGCCCGGACGCCACCATTGCCGGCCGTTCCGTGTACGAGTCCCGCGTGGAGATGGGCCGTCAACTGGCCCGCGAGAACCATGCCGAGGCCGACCTGGTCATCCCCGTGCCGGAATCCGGAACCCCCGCAGCCATTGGCTATGCCGAGCAGTCTGGCATTCCCTTTGCCCACGGCTTTGTGAAGAACGCCTATGTGGGCCGGACCTTCATCCAGCCCAGTGACACCTTGCGCAAGCTGGGCATCAAGCTCAAGCTCAGTGCTCTGGAATCGGTCATCCGCGGCAAGCGCATTGTGGTTGTGGATGACTCCATTGTCCGCGGCAACACCCAGCGCGCAGTGGTCCGCATGCTCAAGGAAGCCGGCGCCGCCGAAATCCACGTGAAGATCTCCTCCCCACCCGTGCGCTGGCCCTGCTTCTACGGCATCGACTTCGCCTCCCGTGCGGAATTGATTGCCAACGGTGCAGCCATTGACGAGATCGGCAAGTCCATTGGCGCCGATTCGCTGGCCTACATCTCCGAAGACGGCATGATCGAGGCAACCCTGCAGCCGCGCGAGCGTCTCTGCACGGCCTGCTTCACGGGCACCTACCCCATCGAACTTCCCAGCAGCGACCGTTTGGGCAAAAACTTGCTCGAACGCACCCAGCCTGGCAACTCCACCACCTCCACCGGTTGCGATCCGGGACCTGACTCGGAAATGGAAAACCTCCTGACCGACCAGGACCGCACAGCAGCCGACGGTTCTTAAAGCATTCCAAGAAGAGAGACGCCATGACCAACGCCTCAAACGATCCTGCCGCAACGGGAATCACCTACGCCAGCGCCGGTGTTGACACCGAAGCAGGCGACCTCGCCGTTGAATTGATGAAGGAAGCCGTCAAGGCCACCCACGGCCCCAACGTTGTTGGCGGCTTCGGCGGATTTGCTGGCCTGTATGACGTCTCCAAGCTCCTGACGTACAAGAAGCCGTACCTGGCCACCTCCACCGACGGCGTGGGCACCAAGGTTGCCATCGCCCAGGCCATGGACATCCACGACACCATTGGTTTCGACCTGGTGGGCATGGTTGTGGATGACATTGTGGTGGTTGGCGCCGAGCCGCTGTTCATGACCGACTACATTGCCACCGGCAAGGTTGTCCCGCAGCGCGTGGCCGACATTGTCCGCGGCATCGCAGCAGCCTGCAAGGTTGCCGGAACCGCCCTGGTGGGTGGCGAAACCGCCGAGCACCCGGGCCTGTTGGCCCCCGATGAGTACGACGTCGCAGGTGCTTGCACGGGTGTCGTCGAGGCTGACCTGCTGCTGGGTCCGGAACGGGTCCGTGCGGGCGATGTCATCATCGGCATGGCCTCCTCGGGCCTGCACTCCAACGGTTACTCACTGGTTCGCCGCGTCATCAACCACGCAGGCTGGGCTTTGGACCGCCAGGTTTCCGAGCTGGGCCGCACCCTGGGCGAGGAGCTCCTGGAGCCCACCCGCGTGTACGCCGCCGACTGCCTGGATCTGACCCGCTACCTTCCAGTCACGCAGGAAAAAGCCGTTCACGGTTTCAGTCACATCACCGGCGGCGGTTTGGCAGCCAACCTGGCACGCGTTCTCCCGCAGGGCCTCATCGGCACGGTTGACCGTTCCACCTGGAGCCTGCCGGCCATCTTCAACCTGGTGTCCCAGCTGGGCAACGTGCCGCTGGCCGACCTGGAGCGCACGCTGAACCTTGGCGTGGGCATGGTTGCAGTGGTTTCCGCTGATGCCGCCGACGACGCCATTGCACGCCTGAACTCCCGCGGCCTGCCGTCATGGGCCATGGGAACGGTCACCGCCGAGGCCTCCGATTCGGACAAGACCGGTTCTGACTACACCCAGGGCGCCAAGGGCGTCAATGGCGGTGCCGTCCGCCTGGTGGGCAACTACGCTTCTTAAAGGGTTCGGCCATAAAACTGCCGCCGTTCCCGCTTTTTGCCGCAGCTATAGCTGCGGCATTTTGCGGGAACGGCGGCATTTTTCGCGCCCCTAGCGAATGTGCGGCAGCCTGAGCGTGAACGTGGTGGGGTTGGAAACACTGGTGAGCTCCAGCGTCCCGCCGAGCAGCTTGGCGTTTTCCAGGGCCAGCGACAACCCCAGGCCGGTGCCGCCCCGGTTCCGGGATGTGTCCGTCTTGTAGAAGCGGTCAAAGAGATGCCCGGCGCTATCCGCGGGAATGCCCGCCCCGTGGTCGGCCACTTCCACAACTAGCTGCGTGTCGTCCAGAAAAGCCCGCACACTGATGGGCGCCCCGCCATGGGCCATGGCATTCGTGAGCAGGTTGGCCACAATCACCTCAAAACGGCGCGGATCAGTACTGAACTGCAGACCGTCCTGCGTGTCAACGGCCACTTCAGGGCTCAAACCGCGGGATTCAAGGAGTTGCTGTAGTTTCACGGCCACGTCAAAATTCTCCGAATGCACGGTGTTCTGTGCCGCGTCAAAGCGGGAGATCTCCAGGAGGTCTTCCGTGAGCCGATGCATCCGCCGTGCCGCCCGTGCTGTCACGGCGGCCGCCTCTTTGACGTTTGAGGGGTCCCCGCCGCTGAGTTCTAGCACGTCAGCCATGGCCACCATGGCCGTGACAGGTGTCCGAATCTCGTGGGAAACATCCGCCACAAAGCGCCGAGACGCAGCTTCCTTGGCCGTCAGTTCGGCCAGGGTCGCCTGCAGTCTGCTGTTGGCAGCATTGAATGCCTCAACCAGCCCCGTCAGTTCCGCCACCCCGCCCACCTTGACAGCCAAAGTTCCCTGACCGACGTCGAGCTTGTCCACAGCGGAGCGCAGTTGGCGCACGGGGCGGGCTATCCACCGCGCCAGGAGCACGCCCGTCAGTGTTGCAACCATGGCCATGACGGCCACCAACCAGATCGTTGAGGCGGCGAGCGAGTCGATTTGTTGCTGCTGCTTGCCCAGGGGGTAGCTTGCGTACATGATGGCCTGGAGGGTGCGGCTGGACGTGGCGTCGGGACCAGTGGGCGCGGCACCTGACCCGGGCGGATTCTGCGCGTCCCTGACAGGGGCCAGGGTCAGCGTCACCGGCGCACCAATGAGGAATCTGTAGCTCAGCCCCTGGCGTTCGCGCAGCCACGTCACGCTGTCCGAGCTGGTGACCTGGCGTTGAAACGACTGCGGAATCATTTGCATTTGGGCGTAGGCACCAAAATCGTTTCCGTCCCCCAGGGCCAGCAGAACAGGGCCCCTTGCCCCCGACTGGGCCCAGATGAGCAGGTCCTCATCCGTGAGACTTGCACATTCGGCGGGCTGGCACTCCATGGGTGCCGTGGCCTTCTCCGCCGTGGCGGAAAATTCGTCGAAAAGCCTTTCCTGTTCGGCCTGCAAAATGTTGTTGCGGGCACTGCTGTACATCACAGCACCTGTAACCACCACCGCAAAGACAGCTATGAGGGCGCAACTCACGGCAAGCCTGGCCCCTAGGCCGGCAAACAAGCGGCGCATCAGCAAAGGTCGAATCTGTACCCGAAGCCGCGAACAGTAGCAATGATCTTGGGGTCCGCCGGGTCAGCTTCGACCTTGCTGCGCAGCCGCTGGATGCACGCATCCACAATGCGCGACTCATTCAGGTAGTCGGTGCCCCACACCTCTCGCAGTAGTTGCACCCGGCTGCGCACCTGGCCGGGGTGGTTGGACAGCTCCAGCAAGAGCCTGGTTTCCGTGGCCGTCAGCGGCACAGCCTCACCATAGATGGTGGCCACCAAGGACTTGCGGTCCAATCTCAGCGCTCCGCTGCTGACGACGTCGGACTCCCCCACCGGAGCTGCAGGAAGGGAACTGCGCCGCAGCAAGGCCCTGATCCTGGCGTCGAGCAGGTAGGGCTCAACAGGTTTCACCACGTAGTCGTCGGCCCCCGATTCAAGGCCAAGGACCACATCGGCGTCATCGCCCCTGGCCGTCATCATGATGATGGGCACCTGGGAGACTGCGCGGATTTGCCGGCACACCTCCCGCCCGTCAAGGTCCGGCAGCATCAGGTCCAGGACCACCAGGCCAGGAGCGGGGACGGCAGTGGCCAGGGCAACGCCCTCCCTGCCCAGATAGCAGCCAACAACGCTGTGGCCGCGTTGTGAAAGCGCCAGCCGGAATGCTGCATTGATGTCCGGATCATCCTCCACCAGAAGAATGCTTGCCATGGGTCCCCCAGCATGATTGATTCGCGTCCTGACTCCATCCTAGGGGCGCCCCTGTGGGGTAGGGGGCCGTTTATTGGCGCCCCGGGATACTGTGACACGTTGGTGACAAAGCCCGAACATGGCGCAGATATTGGCTGCATAGCGTGAAAAGATGCAAACAATCCCAAAGCGCATCCTTGCCCTGGTGTCCGTGGTGGCCCTTGTCCTGACGGGGTGTTCTCCCGGTGATTCGCAACCCGAGAAGACCATTGCGGCCCTGGACGTTCAGCTGGTCTGGCCCCAGGCGAGCAGCAGCCTGGCAACTCTGGCGGACACCGTTCCCTCGGTCAACCGCCCACAATCCAAGGCCCGGCCCACTGCCAGCACGGCCAAGGTGATCACGGCCCTGGCCGTCCTGGCGAAGCACCCCCTAGCTGCGGGCAATGAGGGCCCGGTTGTGGTGCTGGGCCCCGAGGATGTGACGCTCGCCAATGACTACGCCGCGAGCAGCGGAACCTACCTGCCTGTATATGAAGGCATGAACATGACAGTTCAGGCCATGCTGGAGGCGATGCTGCTGCCCTCGGCCAACAACATTGCCGACACCCTGGCCATCTGGGCTTTTGGTTCCATGGGCGCCTACCGTCAAGCGGCCACCAGCCTTGTGGAGTCTCTGGGCATGCGTTCAACCACCATCGGCTCCGACGCCAGCGGCTATGACCCGTCCACGACTAGCACTGCGGGCGATCTGGCCCTGCTGGCCCGGGCGGCCATGAAGTCCCCGGTCATTGCCCAAATCGCGGGCCTCGAGTCTGCCGTTATTCCCGGCTACGGGCCCGTGACCAATACCAACACCCTGCTGGGCACTCAGGGAATTGTCGGGTTGAAGACAGGAACCAGCCCGCAGGCTGGCGGAGTGTTCCTCTTCGCGGCCAATGCGACCATCAAGGGCAGGCAAACCGTTGTTGTTGGCGCCGTCATGGGTGCCGGCGATTCGTCAGCAGACGCCATGCGGGAGACCGAGGGGCTGCTCAAGTCGCTCCGTGCCGCCCCCGCCACGTCACCGGTCAAGCCCGTGGCGGTGGGACCGTGACGCATCGGTCCCTTGCTCTCGGCGTGACTGCCTTCCTGGGCGCGGCAGCCATTTTGGGTGGCTCCTTGGCCGGCCTGCTTGGGCTGGGGGTGCAGCACGTTGCCGGAGGCCTCCTGCCCGAGCCGCCGGCGGAATGCCCGACGCACGTCGTTGCCCCTGCTCCCCTGGCCGGACTGGCCGTGAAGGTTCATAACTCCGCGAAAGTGGAGGGCTTGGCGGCCAGTACTGCACAGGTACTCAAAAAGCAGGGGGTGAAGGTGGCTTCCCTGGGAAACAAGGCGGCCCCGGAAGCGTCCGGCGAGGGCCACGATGTGATCATTGCCGCCTCAGCCAAACATCTTCCCGAGGCAGTTGCCCTCCAGTCCCTTTTTCCCGCGTCCGTGTTCCTCCTGGACGACGCCGAACCAGAGCCGAGCATCTACCTCACCCGCGCCGATCCCAAGACAAACCCGGCGCCAGCGGCAAGCCGGAGCGCGGTTAGGTGTGCTGCTGGCTGAGCCGACACCTAACACCGGCCGGCACCGCCGGCACCGCGAAAATGCCGCCGTTCCCGCTTTTTGCCGCAGCTATAACTGCGGCATTTTGCGGGAACGGCGGCATTTTTCAAAGTGGTTTGGGGACAACAAAATCCCCACATGACGCTTCAGCATTTTTAGCTGTGCGTCATGCAGGGTTTGTTGCGTTTGGTGTCTAAGCGTTCCTAGCCAATGCGGCGGGAGTCCACGTCGTCGTCGTCCTCAAACTGATCCGCATATTTATCTTCATATGCCGAATAATCCGGTTCTGCAGGAACCTCGATTTGCTGGCTCGGGGCTCGCCGAGTTGTTCCACCGAGCTCTTTCTGCAGAGCTGAATAATCAGTGTTCGGGGAGTAGTACTTAATGTCCCGAGCCTGCTTGGTTGCCTTCGCCTTTTGACGGCCGCGCCCCATGGCGTGACCCCCTTTTTACACTTGGACCGGAGGTGGTCGCTCGGGCTAAGAGCGAGGCTCCGGAATATTCGGTCAATTTGTCGTACTCATAGATTACATGAGTTCTGGAGCAATCGCGGCAGGCATGGGCTGTTCTGCCCATAGCCAAACACCGAATTTGACGGTGCAGGCAGCCAATATTCGATAGAGTCAGCTATAGGCGGAGAATTTGTTCCGCAATGACGGCTTTTTTGAGACCGCCACGGGGACGAAATTCCTTGCCGGCCACCCGCTTCAGTCCATAGATTTTGCGTCAGATCCTTAGCGCAGCACGGAAGGTTTAGTACCCATGAACGAGAGCAGCGACGCCAACGGTCAGGGCGCTGAAGAATTCCCTAAGCCAGCCTCCGGCGAGCCTGAAACTGACAGCGCCGACGCCACGCTTACCGGCACGGTTACCGGCACGGACTACGAGCTGGCCGAGCCCACCCTGGGCGACGCCGAGATCAGCGAGGACGTCGCGGAGAGCGTTGACCTTGAAGCCGCTGAGGCGGAGGCCGCTGCCGTGGAACGCGAGGCCGAACTGGCAACGCGGGGCGTGTCCTCCGGTCTTGGTCAGGACGACGCCGGCACCCCGGCAGCCGATGACCCCGATTGGGACTCCGCCAGCACCGTCTTGCGCACCGATTTTTCCCAGCCGCCGGTAGCCAGCAACCCCTGGACCCAGCCCGCGCCGGACGCTGCGCCGGAACAGCAGGCAACCCCGGAGTCTGCGGAGGTCCCGGCCGCACCTGCGGTTGTCCTGCCACCCGTTCCGGCATCAGCCCCGGGCCAGTTTGACGCCGAAGCCGACGCACCCGCCGCACCCGCAGCTGGCCCCACCCAGGGCGCTGCCGAGACAAGCACTCTTGGTCACAGCGTGGCCGACGGGCACGGCTGGCACCGCCCGGAGACACCATGGCAGCAGTCGGCCACGCCCTGGCAGCCCAAGGCCGGTGCCTGGCAGTCTCCCTCGCAGATTGCCCGTGGTGAGGCCGATGCCGCAGCGGCTGCCGCCGGAGCCGCCGCTGCGGCCGCCACGCCTGAAGGGCAGCCGGAATTCACCGCGGCCAGCCCCACAGCTCCCCCTGTCCCGCAGGCACCTCAGGCCGTCCAGCAGCCTGCTCCCCAAGCTCCTGCTCAGTACGGTCAGATTCCTTACGGTCAGCCTCCTCTGGGCCAGGCCCCGTATGGTCAGCAGGGCTCTCCAGCAGTCGGCCAGCCGCCCTATGCTCAGGCCCAGCCGCCCTACGGCGCACCAACACCCTTTGGCCAGCCATCAACCCCTGGTGGGCAACCCCCCTACGGTGCGCCCGGCATGCCCCCGGTTCCCGGCGGACCCCAGGGTCCCGGCTACCCCGGCGGCCCCCAACGCCCGGGCGGCAACAGTGGCGGCAACGGCAACAAGAAACTCTTCATCATTTTGGGCATAGTGCTCCTGGCTGTTGTGCTGTTGGGTGTGCTGGTGACGCTGCTAATCGGCTTCATCACCTCCAGCCTGAACAATGCCGGACCTGCCCCTGCCCCCACCACACAGTCGCAGGAAGTGCCCAGCGACGATCCCAGCAGTGAGAGCGTGGATCCGGGGGCTGATGTTGTGGTGCCGCAGGCGTCACCGCTGGACTGGATACAGGGCGATTGCCTGCGCGACTTCAAGGGCGTTTCCGCTGCCGCTGACGTTGTGCTGTGCAACAGCCCGCACTCGGCCCAGCTTGTTGGCACGTTTTACTATGGCGACGACGAGACGTTCCCCGGCGGTGACGCCCTCAAGGCCAAGGCGGCCGAGGTCTGCAAGGACGTGCAACTGACCACCGAGGCGGAGAGCATGAAGGACTTGAAGCAGCTCACGGCCTACCCCTCCCAGTCAACGTGGGACGACTCCGGCGACCGCCGTGTGGACTGCCTCATTCAGGACACCAGCGGCAACAGGTTGCTGTCCTCCCTGATCAAATAGCTGCGGCTTAAAAACCTAAAGGGCTGTGGGATTCGTCAAGTACACTTCCGAATCCCACAGCCCTTCTGTTTGCCCTATGGGCGGGCGTCGGCGGGCAGGCTTGCCGCTACCCGGCTCACGCTCAGACCCGCACTGCTGGCCGATTCCACGTCCAACTCCTCAAAGTCGGCCGCAGTGTCCACCAAGACGGTGTCGCCGTCGGTGACACTGCCGGACAGGATCTCCCGGGCCAACCGGTCACCAATCTCGCGCTGCACCAGCCTGCGCAACGGCCGGGCGCCGTAGGCGGGATCATAGCCCGTCAATGCCAGCCAGGCCTTGGCGGCATCGGTGACCTCCAACGTCAGACGGCGTGAATGCAACCGGGTGGACAGCGCCTGTACCTGCAGGTCCACAATGTGGGAGAGCTCTTCCACACTGAGGGCGTCAAACATGACAATCTCATCGAGCCTGTTCAGGAACTCAGGCTTGAACGATGACTCCACCACGCCCATGACGGCCTTGCGCTTTTGCGCATCGGACAAGCTCGGATCCACCAGGAACTGCGAGCCCAGGTTGGACGTCAGCACAATGATCACATTGCGGAAGTCCACGGTGCGGCCCTGCCCGTCGGTGAGCCGGCCGTCGTCGAACACCTGCAAGAGGATGTCAAAGACTTCCGGGTGCGCCTTCTCCACCTCATCCAACAGCACCACCGAGTACGGACGACGGCGCACGGCCTCAGTCAGCTGGCCACCCTCGTCGTACCCCACGTAGCCCGGAGGCGCACCCACCAGGCGGGACACCGAATGCTTCTCGGAGTACTCGCTCATGTCGATGCGGATCATGGCACGTTCGTCGTCGAACAGGAAGTCGGCAAGAGCCTTGGCCAGCTCCGTCTTACCCACACCCGTGGGGCCCAGGAACAAAAACGATCCCGTGGGCCGGTCCGGATCGCTGATGCCAGCCCTGGCGCGGCGGACCGCGTCGGAGACGGCCGTCACGGCCTTGGACTGGCCAATCAGGCGCGAACCCAAGACCTGTTCCATTTGGAGCAGCTTCTGGCTTTCGCCCTGCAGCATGCGCCCGGCCGGAATGCCCGTCCAGGCGGAAATGACCTCGGCGATGTCATCGGCGGTGACTTCCTCGGCCACCATCAGGTCAGCCTTTTCGATGGACTCTTCCTCCGCGGCTGCGGCCTCCAAGTCACGCTGCAGCGCCGGGATTTCCCCGTACAGCACCCGGGAGGCCTGCTCCAGGTCGCCGTCGCGCTGGGCCTTGTCCGCAATGGAACGCAGCTCATCCAGCTTGGCCTTCAAGTCACCCACCCGGTTCAACCCGGCCTTCTCGGCTTCCCAACGGGCATTGAGCCCGGCTAGTTCCTCCTTCTTGTCGGCCATGTCGGCGCGCAACGCTTCAAGACGCTCCACCGATGCTGCGTCCGTTTCACCGCTGAGCGCGAGCTCCTCCATGGTCAAACGATCCACGGCCCGGCGGAGCGCATCGATCTCCTCCGGGGCGGAATCGATCTCCATGCGCAGCCGTGACGCCGCCTCATCGACCAGGTCAATGGCCTTGTCAGGCAGTTGGCGCCCGGTGATGTAGCGGTTGGACAGCGTGGCAGCGGCAACCAGTGCGGAGTCGGCGATGGCCACCTTGTGGTGTGCCTCGTAGCGTTCCTTCAGGCCACGGAGAATGCCGATGGTGTCATCGACGCTGGGCTCGCCCACGAACACCTGCTGGAAACGGCGCTCCAGGGCCGGATCCTTCTCGATGTTCTCGCGGAATTCATCCAGCGTGGTGGCACCAATCAGGCGCAGCTCACCGCGGGCCAGCATGGGCTTGAGCATGTTGCCCGCATCCATGGAGCCTTCAGAAGCGCCGGCACCAACCACCGTGTGGATCTCGTCGATGAACGTGACGATCTGGCCGTCGGAGGCCTTGATCTCCTCCAACACAGCCTTGAGGCGTTCCTCAAACTCGCCGCGGTACTTGGCCCCGGCCACCATGGCGGCAAGGTCCAAGCTGATGAGCGTCTTCCCGCGCAGGGACTCCGGAACATCGCCGGCCACCATGCGCTGGGCCAGACCTTCCACCACTGCCGTCTTGCCGACGCCGGGCTCACCGATGAGCACGGGGTTGTTCTTGGTGCGGCGGCTGAGCACCTGCATGACGCGGCGAATCTCGGAGTCGCGGCCAATGACGGGATCCAGCTTGCCCGAGCGGGCAATGGCTGTCATGTCCACGCCGAACTTTTCCAGCGCCTCAAAGGTGTTTTCCGGATCGGGCGTGGTGACCTTGCCGTCGCCCCTCACGCTAGGCAGCGCGGCGTCCAGCGCGGCCCGGGAGGCACCTGCCTGGCGCAGGGCATTTCCTGTTGCTCCGGCGTCGTTCGCCAGGCCCAAAAGGAGGTGTTCGGTGGAAACGTAGCTGTCCCCCATGGTCTCGGCGGCCTGCTGGGCAGCCTGCACGGCCATCAAGGTGTTGCGGCTGAGCTGGGCCTGGGCCACGGACGTGCCCGACGACGACGGCAGCTCACGGATCGCTGCACTGGCGGCGACGCTGACGGCGTCCGGATCAACTGCGGCGGCCTTGAGCAAGGCGACGGCAACGCCTTGGCGCTGGTCCATCAGGGCCTTGAGGAGGTGCGCCGGCTCCACGGTGGGGTTGCCAGCGGTGGAGGCGTTCATGGCAGCGGAGGAAAGAGCCTCCTGGCTCTTTGTGGTGAATTTGGCGTCCAAGAGGGGTCCTTTCGTTGTGTGTCAACAATGTGTGGCGACTCAGCTTCTACAAAGTTGAGTCTACTACGCTCAACTTACGGTTGAGGGAACTTATTCCGGGATTTCTATTGTTCGCAAAATTTTCTTGACCTTGACGTTGCGTCAACCTTTACCGTGGTGTTTATGGACCTTTCAATTCAGCAGCTGGCCCAATTGAGTGGCACTACAAGCCGCACTCTACGTCACTATGACGAGATAGGGCTACTGCCCCCAAGCCGCATCGCCAGCAATGGCTACCGGCACTACGACCAGGCCGCACTGATGCAGCTCCAGCGCATTTTGTTGCTGAGAGAGCTGGGCCTGGGCTTGCCCGCCATTGCTTCGGTGCTGGACCACGAAACCTCACCCGCGGCGGCTCTGCAGACGCATGTGGCCCTGCTGCGGGCCGAGCAGGCCCGGCTGGTGCGGCTGATTGCGTCCGTCGAAAAGACCATTGCAGCCCAACACGAAGGAGTGGAAATCATGGCACAGAACATGTTCGACGGCTTTGACCACACGCACTACAAGGAGGAAGTGGAACAACGCTGGGGCAAGGATGCCTACGCGAGCAGTGATGCGTGGTGGCGCGGCATGGACGCCGCCGCGCGGCAGGCCTGGAAGGACCGGCTTGCAGCCCTCAATGGAGACTGGCGGGCCGCCGCATCAAGCGGAATGAAGGCCGGTTCGCCAGCCGCACAGGAATTGGCGCGGCGCCACGTTGAGTGGCTGGGCTCGATTCCTGGGACGCCCGGCTCCACGCCCGCCTCCCGTGGCGGCGACAATGCTGGCCTCAACACTGGCCCCACTGTCGGCCCCGCCGTCAAGGACTATGTGCTGGGCCTGGGTGAGATGTATGTGGCAGATCAACGCTTTGCCGCCAATTACGGTGGCACGGCCGGAGCCACGTTTGTGCGGGACGCCCTGGCCGCCTATGTGGAACGTGAACTGTAGCGGGGCGCGGGGGCCGCTGTGGTCATTCGCCTAGGGCCCACCCAGCAGCGAATGTCCGCAACGGCCCCCGGCTGGCAGAAACGAACGACGCCGGCACCCCACCCGGGCCTAAACTGGGCCCATGATCTTCATCGATCCGCCGTATTGGCCGGCCCACGGGACAGTGTTCTCCCATTTGATCTCCGATGCCTCACTGGCTGAGCTGCACGACTTCGCCGCAGCCAACGACGTGGCCAAACGCGCCTTTGACCTAGACCACTACGATGTCCCAGCGCGCCGCTACGACGATCTGGTGGCGGCCGGGGCCGTGGCGGTCTCTGGCAAGGACTTGGCGCGCACCCTCGTGGCGTCGGGGCTTCGCATCAAGGCCAAGTATCGGGTCAAGTCGGCGGGGTCGGTGCTGGAATTGCGCTGGGACGCACTACTGCCGGGGCAGCGGGAGCTGGGGGCTGAGTTGTTGCGCCGCTGGAACGAACCTCACCGCCACTACCATTGCACCAGCCACCTATTGGCCGTTTTGGAGTCCCTGGACCTACTCACCAACAGTTCCCCGCCGCCAGCTGTGGCCCTGGCTGCATGGTTTCACGACGCCATCTATGAGGGCGTTCCGGGGAGGGATGAGGAGCAATCTGCGGATTTGGCTCGGCACTACCTCACGGGGCTGGTGGAGCCTCCCGTGGTTGACGAGGTGGTCCGATTGGTGCGGCTGACGGTGCAACACACCCCTGCCGCCAATGATCACGCTGGAGCTTTGCTGTGCGACGCCGATCTGGCCATCCTGGGTTCGGCACCCTTGCGCTATGGGCAGTATGTAACGGATGTTCGCAAGGACTACGCGCATATTCCCCAGGACCAGTTCAACTTGGGACGGGCAGCTGTGCTCCGGCAGCTACTGGCCTTGGAGCCGCTTTTCCGCACGGATTCGGGGCAACAGCTCTGGGCAGCCCCGGCCCGGAGAAATATGTCCGCGGAATTGGCGCAGCTGAACCTTGCAAACGGCCAAGGGTAAATGTCCAAGGCGAGCGGCACTAGGCTGGCAGCATGACCGCATACACTGACCTGCCCATGTGTGAATTTGCGTTTCCCGGCCCCTTGCGGGACAAGCTCGTCGCAGCCGTTCTGGACGGTTCCAAGACCTCCACCACTGCCACGCGCCTTGAATACGACGTTGAGCAGGTGGCGCTGCCCGTGGCTGGCCTGCAGGAAGTGGTCATCGACTCCGCAGGCAGTCCGGTGGCAGTCATTGAAATGACAGAGGTTCGCACGATCCGGCTCGCTGATGTGGATCTGCAACATGCCATCGATGAGGGCGAGGGTTTCACCACTGTGGCCCAATGGCGGGCCGGCCACCAGGCATTTTGGCATTCGCAAGACATGCGCAACGCCATGGGAGACCCGCACTTCACAGTGGACGACAACACGGAACTGGTACTTCAGCGCTTCAGGGTGGTGGCGCGGCTGCCCTAGCGCCGCTCGGCGCTGGGCCACTATTCTGCGAAGGTGGCAACCATGGGGGTAGTTCGGATGTGGCACGATGAGCAAGGCTGGGGAATCATCGACTCCGAGCCAACACCTGGCGGTTGTTGGGCTCATTTCTCCCGCGTTGCCGTGTCCGGCTACGCGTCACTGAAAAACGGCCAGGCCGTAATTTTGGAGTGGGAGGCAGCGGATCAAGACGGTTTCAAGTTCCGGGCGGCACGGGTGTGGCCCGCGGCCGCGGAGCCAATCACCGCTGAGCACACCCCCGCCGACGGCGCATACTCCTCCAGCCTGGCCATCACCCTTGATGAGTAGCGGGTTGCAGAATTTCGGTGCCGCCGCAGCTGGCTAAGCTGGTGCCATGGCACCGAAAAAAGAACCCCGCGAACCCCGGCTGACCCCGCTTCAGCTACACGACCTGGCGGAGAATGACGATGCCTTCTTTGGCCCGGGCGAGACCTATGATGGGCAGTTCTTCGACAGGCCGTCCTTTGACGATGCAAACCTGACTTCCACGGATTTCCTGGAGTGCCAGCTCAACGGGCCCACCCTGAATAACACGGAAATGCGCGGCGTGCGCTTCCGCGGAACGGTGGTCAATGACAGCTTTGCCCCCGTGATGCACGGCGCGCGCACCAGCTGGCGGGACACTGAAATCATGTCCCCGCGCTGGGGATCGGCCGAGCTTTACGACAGCAGCTGGCAATCGGTGCGTATTGATGGCGGCAAAATCGACTTCCTGAATCTTCGCGCCGCCAAGATCACCGACCTGCTCATCAGCGACGCCATCATCGGTGAGCTGGATCTGGGTGGAGCCACTGTGACCCGCATGGGCCTGAGGAATTGCCGGATTGGCACCCTTGACCTGCAGCAGTCCACGCTGAAGGATCTTGATCTGCGTGGTACTGAATTCCGCACCCTCAACGGCGTGGGTTCCATGTCCGGAGTGGTCCTGGATGACTATCAGCTGGGCCTGCTGGCACCCATTTTGGCGGCGCATTTGGGCATCACCATCGCCTAGCGGTCTAGACTTCACTATGTGAAGCTACGTCCTACCTCATCGGAACATGTCCTTGCCCGCCGCGGAACGGCTGGCCACCGCCAGTACAGGATCCCGGCCCTGGCGGTTTCCCCGCGCGGCACCCTCCTAGCCGCCTATGACGGCCGCCCCAACCTAGATGACCTGCCCAACCCGATCGACCTGTTGATCCGCCGCAGCGTGGACAACGGCGCCACGTGGGAGCCGCAGCAGACCGTCCGCACGGGCACTGGCCTGGACGGCTACGGCGATCCCAGCCTGCTGATCGACACCCAAACGCAGCGCATCTTCATGTTCCATGCAGCGGGCACGCATGCCGGCTTCTTTGAGGCCGTTGAAGGTTTGGCGGACACGGACAGCATCCAGCACGCCGATCTCAGCTTTTCCGACGACGACGGCGTCACCTGGCAACATCGCCGCCTCACCTCCATGCTCAAACGCGAGGGCATGACGGGCCTGTTTGCTGCGGCCGGCGCGGGCATCCAGATCCACACGGGCCCCTTCACCGGACGGCTCGTGCAGCAGTTCGTGGTGCTATTCCGCGGCGAGATTGCCTCCGCCAGTGCGTACAGCGACGACCACGGTGACACCTGGACGCTGGGTGAGTTGATTGCCGGCGGCAATGAAAACAAGGTGGTGTGCCGCACTGACGGCAGCCTGTTGATGCATTCGCGCGCCACCCCGTTCCGGCTCACGGCCGTGTCCACCGATGGCGGCCACAGCTACTCCCCTGCCCAGCCGCACCACGAGCTGCCCGACCCCAGTGACAACGGCTCGGTGGCCCGCTTTGACGGCTTCCCCAACGTCACAGCACTCGCAGGCAAGGAGACGGACCAGTGGCTCATCGCCACCCACAACCACGACCCTCTGCTGCGCCGGAACACCTTGCTGAAACTCTCGCAAGACGACGGCGCAACGTGGCCCCACGCCGTCGTACTGTGCGCGGGAAGTTCCGAGTATTCCACGGCAGCCCGCCTGCCCGATGGCCGGATTGGCGTGCTCTACGAACGCCAGGGCTACCAGGAAATTGTGTTCGTCGCCGTGGATCCCGCGGACTTGTTGGCCTCCCCTGCCGCCGAACTGACGCCCGACGGCGGCACCAGCTACGCCGGTGAACTCGCCTTGGACGTGGTGTTGCGGTCCATTACCCCGGGCCGTCCCGCCGTGTGGGAGAGTGTTGGCGAGCGTTTTGTGCTGACGCAGACCGACGGGGATTGGGATCCTGCCGCGTGGAAGGAAGTGGGGCAGGGCTACTCCGAGGACGCGCCCCAGGTGCTGTCCAACCGTGCATCGCAGGATCTGAACTATGGCACTGTGATTCCCGGCTATAAAGCTGGGGACGTGCTGGCGTTCAGCGGCCGGGTGCGGAACCTCGGCGAAACGCAGGCTTCCGTTTCCGTCGTCCTTGGTGCCGCCGAGATGCTGCTGGCGGCCGAGCCATTGACCCCCGGTCAAGACAGCGGCTTCACGGCGAGCTACACAGTGACGGCTGCGGATATAGCGGCCGGCAGTGCCATCGTGACGTTCACCCTCAATGCTGGCGAAAACGCGTCGGACGCCAAGAAATCCTTTGCCTTCGGGATGGCGACGGGCAACGTCACGGAGTCTTGATGTTGGTTCGGTCACGCACGGTGGCCTAGCGCGCCGGCCCGTCCAGATCATCCAGCGAGCTGGCGATTCTGTGGCGGGCATCGGCCGCCGTGTGCGTGGCTTTGAGAGTTTCCGCCGTGACGTTAAACCCGGCAACCCGGGCCTGCAGCTGAGTCAGGGCGGCAATCAGCATTGTCTCCTGCTCCGCCAGGGCGTCACGCTGGGAGATGAGATCGGCCATTTGTTCGCCCATGATGAGGTGGCGGCCCAGGGCTGTTTGCGCCGCCGCCCCATCCCCCGCGGCCTCAGATTCCTTGGCCTGGGCGGAGAGCTGGTCCATGGCGACTTGCAGGTGGACTGCCTGCAGATCCAGGCGCTGCCTGCTGACAGACACGTCGGCCACGCCTCGGCGCATTTTCTGCACGGCGGCCTGCTGCTTAAGCTGGGCATCCGCCAAGGTGAGCTGGTTGCCAGCGGAGGCTCCGGCGTCGTACGTCTGCTTGGGAGTCTTGAAAGCAAAGAAAGCTGCTATCCGGGCAAAAAAACTCATGGCGGCAGGTTAGTCCTTGCCGAGATCCGTGTAGGTGGTGGACCAGTTCTTGAGCATGGCAGCCTCGATTTCCAGCGTTCGGGTGAGGTCCTTCAGGTCCACATCACCGGCGGGGGCAGCGGCGCTGGCCAAGGCGTTGCGCACGCCCTTGGCCGTCTGGGTGATTTGTTCCACCTGGACGCCGAGGGTTTTGGCATAGAGGCTCTGGACCGCGGGATCGGGCTCCTGCTGGGCCACCAGAAGCTGATGTTCCATGACGGCGCCAGTCTGCTGAAGGGTGTTGAAAATCTGCTCAAGATTTCCCGTGTACTGGCCGGTACTCTGGGCGACTCCCAGGGAACGCCGGGTGGCCTCCAACGACTCTGCCAAGGCCACCCGCTGCTTGAGGATCTCCGCGACGGGCCCGGTGCTTGCCTCGGCCCGCGCCTTGAGGGCACTGCGTTTAGCTGACTCATACTTGGGCTTGGAAATCTTCACCAGGCTCAGCACGCCGCGCCTGGCCAGTACCCCAAGGGTGACCGCCACGCCCAGAACAATGGCGATGATGACCAAGATGACGACCAACACGGCTGTGATGGGATCCATGGTTTCTTCGTTTTCCTGACGTTGAAAATCGCTAACAGTTGGTGCAATTTAGCCTAGCACCGGCCCCTGGGGGCGCTGGGGGAAAGCTCAGGGGCATCCCTGATGCTTTTGTGGGTGTTGGCAGGGCAGAATGGGGTGATGAAGACACTCTTGAACATCATCTGGCTGGTTTTCGGCGGCTTTTGGCTGGCGCTCAGCTACTTCCTGGCCGGAATTGTGTGCTGCATCCTCATCATCACCATCCCATGGGGCATCGCGTCGTTCCGGATTGCCGGGTACGCGCTGTGGCCGTTTGGCCGGACTGTGGTGGACAAGCCCGGTGGCACAGGCGTCGCCAGCACGCTGGGCAACGTCATTTGGATTCTGGTGGCCGGCATCTGGATTGTTATCAGCCACGTCACCACAGCAGTTGCCATGGCCGTGACCATCATTGGCATCCCGCTGGCCATCGCCAACATCAAGATGATCCCCATCTCCTTGATGCCGCTGGGCAAGGAAATCGTGCCCACCAACCAGCCCTTTGTGCGCAGCTACCACTAGCGTTCCTTTCCGGATGACGTCCTTCAACCGACTGCCTGGGCAATGCCGCGTAAGCTGGTGCCATGCGTAATAAGTCCGACTGGCTGGACATCATTGTCAACTTCGCCAGTTTTGCAGCCATGATCCTGGTGCTCACCTTTGCCCGGATCAACCTGCCCCTGAAGATCGTGCTGGCCTTTGCCGTTTCCCTGGCCATCACGGGAGGCTGGTCATACTACAAACGCAAGATCCGCCGTCGCCCCTCAGACCCCAAGCGCCTGCACGTGTACAGCGTCAAGAATGAGGATGAAAAGTAGTGGACATTGTTCGCTACGCCTCGCTCAAGACCACGCCCTGGGCCAACGGCGGCGGGGTGAGCCGGCAGCTTGCCGCGGCTCCGAACGGCGATGGCTTCGACTGGCGTATCAGCATCGCCGAAGTGGCCAAGGCTGGCCCGTTTTCACCCATGCCCGGCATGGACCGGATCATCACCGTGATCGACGGCGAGCTCATTGCCCTGACCGTTGACGGCGCCGAGCAGGCACTGGAGAAGTTCCGCCCGTTCCGCTTTTCCGGCGACTCCCAGACCTCAGCGTCCCTGCCCACTGGCGCCTTGAAGGACCTGAATTTGATCACGCGCCGGGGCGCGTTCAAGGGCTACGCGGCCATCATTGAGCTGTCCAAAAAGCGCCCGCACCCCGTCTTTGCCGGCCAATTTGCCGTGCTGTTGCAGGGCTCTGCCACGGTTTCCCCCGCTTCCCCGGACGACGCCGGAGCCTCCTCCGCTGCGCCGGTCACCTCAGCCGAGGCGCTGGGCAAATTCGACACAGTAGTGGGGTCCGAGGATGCACCCGAAATTTCCGGCCGCGGCTTCCTCGCCATCCTGAGCATCGACCCCGTCGGGTAGCCCCACCCGCTCCGCATCTGACCCGCAGAAAACGCCGAAAATCGCGCCAAAACCGCAATTTTTCGGCGTTTTCTGCGGGTCAGATGCGTAATTCTCCGAGGTCATCCCGTGGTCTGACGCTCGTTGACCCTTGACCGTCCTAGACTGGCCATTCTGGGGAAAGGGTTTGGCTGTGAAAGTTTCGATTCGTGCAACGGTGACTTCGGTGGCACTGGTTGCCTTGTTGGGTCTGGGCGCATGTGCCGCCCCGCCCACCACCACGTACACCAATGACGCGGGCCAAGACGTCACAGTCAACTGGAAAGACTATCCACTGCACGCTTACTCCCTGCCCGAAGACCTGCTGGCGGCACCCGTCAAGGAGAACGTCGAATTCGGGTCGGCGAGACTTTTCGCGGAAATCAAAACTGCTCTCAACAAGGATTTTTCCTTGACCTGGAAATCCGCTGGCGAACCGAGCTGGAACCGTGATTGGGGTAACGGCTACGGCGGCAAGACGATGACCTCCACCTACAACTCCGTTGAGTGGAGCAGCACAACACTTCCCGTATCCACCGCTGAGTGGAAGAAAATCGTCAGAATCGTCAGCCGGGTCACCACGGCACGCGGTCTGGGTCCCGTGAAGCTTACTCAGGACGGCGAATCGTTCAAGAATGACGCCGAGTGGCAAAAGGATCTGGTGGAACAGTACGGCACCGCGGATCCGGAAAAGCTCTGGTGGTGGGACGGGATGGCATCCTCGGGTTCACAGTGGATATCTGTGTACCTGGTCAATGTTGACCGGGACACAACAGGGACGGCGGCCACGGAGTATCAGGAATCCAAGCTCCCAGCACGCTCCATCTCCTACGGAGTCACCACTGTGCCACGGGCTGAGCTGCACGCCTTCAAGGAAGCCTTGGAACCGTTTGTGGGCCTGACTCCGCCAGAGCCCACCACGTCGGACTGAGTGGCCCAGAACCTAGCCTTGCTCACCCGGACCTTGGGCAAATCAGCATCGCCATGCACAATGGGCACATGGAACAGCCACGTTTGCACCGAGCCGCGGGTGCTGCCCCATGACGTTCCCGCTCCTCGCCCTCATTTGTGTGGCCGCCTTGTTGGGACCGCTGTTGGCGCTCCCGGCAAGGTGGCGCATTCCGGTGGTGATCGGCGAGCTACTCGCGGGGATCCTCATGGGCCGATCCGGGCTGGGCTTGGTGGACCCGGCCGAGCCCACTTTCACGTTCCTGGCGGACATGGGATTCGCCCTCATCATGTTCGTGGTGGGCACGCACGTCCCGGTCCGGGACAAGAAAATTCGCGCCGCCCTGGGCAGTGGTGCCCTGCGCCTGGTGGTGGTGGCAGCAGCTGGGGCAGCGGTGGGCATTGGCCTGGCTGCTATTTTTGGCGGTGGACACGCACCGCTCTACCTGGTGTTGCTGGCGTCCTCATCCGCAGCACTGGCGCTGCCCATGATTGGCTCACTGAAATTGTCCGGCCCACCCATTCTTGCCATGACAGCCCAGGTAGCCATGGCGGACACCTTAGCCATCATTGCCCTGCCGCTTGTCCTCAACCCGGCCACGGCGGGCACAGCAGCGCTTGGCTCACTCGCAGTGTTGGCGAGTGCCGGCGTGGTCTATGTGATGTTGCGCAGGGCGGACGCGAACGGCAGCTGGCGCCGAATTCACAAGGTCTCAGAACAAAGGAAGTTTGCCTTCGAACTGCGATTCCAGCTGGTGGTACTTTTGCCTTGGCGGGGCTTGCGGTGTGGAGCCATGTATCCATCATGCTTGCCGGATTCGCCTTCGGGCTGGCGGTTGCGGCGGTGGGCGAGCCGCGCAGGCTGGCCCACCAGCTCTTTGCCATCACCGAGGGGTTCCTGGGCCCGCTGTTCTTCCTCTGGCTTGGCGCATCCTTGGATCTGCGCGAACTGGCCGCGCACCCGCCCATGATCGGACTGGGGCTGGCGCTGGGATTTGGTGCCATAGCGGTCCACTGCGTGACGCGCTTCCTTGGCCAACCGCTGTCCTTGGGCGTGCTCTCCGCCTCGCAGCTGGGAGTGCCCGTTGCCGCCGCAACGATTGGTATTCAGCAAGATCTGTTGGCACCTGGTGAACCAGCGGCGCTGATTTTGGGCGCCCTGGTGACGATGGCGGCAGCCACCATAGCTGCGGGGAGATACGCGGCTGCCGCACCCGCGCGCCGCCGGTGAGTGCCGCCGTCGTGCGCCATGCCCTTAAACACATCTGACCCGCAGAAAACGCCGAAAAAACAAGATTTTCATCGATTTTTCGCCGTTTACTGCGGGTCAGTTCGGAAGGACTAGTTAGCGGCCGCGGCGCTGGTTCGACGCAGGCGCTGACGCGCGGCGGGGTCCGCCGGAGCGTGCACCGCCACCGTTGGAGTTGAAGCTGCCACCGGAGTTGCCGCCAGTGTTGGAGGACCACACTGCGCCACCCTGACCGGCACCGCGTGAGGTGCTGCGCGGGGCGTCGTTGGTGTGTGAGGAGCTGCGCGTTGCAGAACCCTGACCTGCGCGGTTGCCGCGGGCCACGTCGCCGTCGCGCGCCGGGCGGCCCTCGCCGGAACGTGCCGGACGGCCTTCACCGGCTGCACGGGCGGGACGGCCCTGACCGGCAAAGCGGCCGCCGGCAGGCTGGCCTTCACGACGCTCGGACCGGTTCCCGGCAGCTGCCGGACGCTCGGAGGAATCAGCTGAAACGCGGCCTCGTCCACCGCGGCCGCCACGGCCACCGGCTGTGGGGGCTGCACCTGTGCGGGCGCGCTTGCGCTGAGCGTTGGCGCCGGTTGAGGTGCCACCACCCTGGGCCGGCTGCTTGGAAGCGAGCAAGGCTGCACGGGTGCGGGGGTCAATCTTGTCGGCAACATCGCCTACCAGGCCGGCGATGGTCGGTGAGCTGGCGTTGACGCGCTCAAAGTTCACGTCAACTCCGGCTGCCTTCATGAGCTTCTTGACGTCGCTCTGCTGCTCGGGGAGCGTCAGGGTGACAACAACGCCGTCGGATCCGGCACGAGCCGTACGGCCGGAGCGGTGCAGGTATGCCTTGTGCTCTGTGGGCGGGTCAACGTGGATGACCAGTTCAATGTCATCAACGTGCACGCCGCGGGCGGCAACGTCGGTGGCAACCAGGACGCGCACGTCGCCGGTGGAGAACTCGGCCAGGTTCCTATCACGGGCGTTCTGTGACAGGTTTCCGTGAAGATCAACGGCGGGGATACCGGCGTCGGTCAGGGTCTTGGCCAGCTTGCGGGCGTGGTGCTTGGTGCGCATGAACAGGATGCGGCGCCCGGCGCCGGAGGCCAGCTCAACGATGACCTGCTTCTTGATGGTCTGATCGCCAACAACCAAAACGTGGTGTTCCATGGTGGAAACCGTGGCAACCGGCTCATCCACTGAGTGTGTGAGCTGGTTGGAGAGGTAGCGCTGAACAATCTTGTCCACGCCGTTGTCCAACGTTGCGGAGAACAGCATGCGCTGGCCCTGCGTGGGGGTGGTGTCCAGCAGGCGCTTGACGACGGGCAGGAAGCCCAGGTCAGCCATGTGGTCGGCCTCGTCCAAAACAGTGATCTCAACGCTTTCCAGCGAAACGATGCGCTGCTTCATGAGGTCTTCGAGGCGGCCCGGGCAGGCGATGACGATGTCAACGCCGGCGCGCAGTGCCTTTTCCTGGCGGGCCTGGGAGACGCCGCCGTAAATGACTGTGGTGTTCAAGCCCATGGCCTTGGCCAGCGGCTCGATCGTGTTGTTCAGCTGGGTTGCCAGCTCACGAGTGGGTGCCAGCACCAAGCCCATGGGACGGCCGGGCTTGCGGAAGTAAGGGGCTTCGCGCTCGGCCAGGCGGGCAACGAGCGGGATGGCGAAGGCAATGGTCTTGCCGGAGCCGGTGCGGCCGCGACCCAGAACATCGCGACCTGCCAGGGTGTCCGGCAGGGTCTTGATCTGGATGGGGAATGCTTCTTCAATGCCCTGAGCGGCGAGTGAAGCAACGATTTCCTTGGGCGCACCAAGGGCAGCAAAAGTTGTCATGTAAAGAGAGAATCTTTCGTAAGGCGGTTCAACGTCCCACGATCAGTTTTGACCGCGGGTTCGCCGATTCAATGCCAGAGCGTGTCAACCGCGAGTTGCGTAAAGCAAAATCTTTGCGGGACAAGTTGCATGCGTTCATCGACGCAGAATGCGCTTGATGCACATTAAGTATTCCTAGTCTAACAGCGGCACGACGCCGGGCACTCACCTTAGTGCCATATCTCACCTTCTGCTCTGCTCGAATGCTGACCGCAGCCCCGAGCTGCATGGCTGCACACAGCTTTTGGTGGCTACGGTCAGCAATCGCGGTTGGCGGGCGTTCAAACACACCCCGTTCCTTGCCGCCAGAAGAAGCCCGGTACCCTTAAAGGGATGAGTGAAACCCCAGCTTCCGTCCCCGAATCATCCGCACCGGCGGCCAACGCGCCAGCAACTGCGCCCGTTGAGGAGCGCGCACCGCGTTCGCAGGACGGCACAGCGCGCCCCGTCACCCCTGGCAGCCAGGCCGCCGAGGGAACCTACCGCGCCCAGCCGGTGTCCTTTGTGCGCCGCGGCACGCGTTTGCAGGGCCGGCGCCAGCAGGCCTGGGACGACCACTCGGACACCCTGGCTGTGGACGTCCCCCGCCACATTGCCGACACCTCCGTCCACCCGGAATACGTTTTTGACGCCGAGGCCGAGTTTGGCCGCACGGCACCGCTGGTGGTGGAGATTGGCTCGGGCCTGGGCGATGCCGTGGTCCACGCCGCCATGGAGAACCCGGACATGGACTTCCTCGCCGTTGAGGTGTACACGCCCGGCCTGGCACAGACCATCCAAAAGATTGTGGCCAAGGAGCTGAGCAACGTCCGCGTGGTGCAGGCCAACGCGCCCGAGGTGCTGAGCACCATGCTGCCTGCCGGTTCCGTGAGCCAGGTCTGGGTGTTCTTCCCGGACCCGTGGCACAAGTCCAAGCACAACAAGCGCCGCATGGTGAAGGACACGTTCGCCCCGCTGGTTGCCCGCGTGCTGGCCCCGGGTGGCATTTGGCGCCTGGCCACCGACTGGTCCACCTATGCCGAGCAAATGCAGCAGGTGGGTGCGGCGTCAGCTGATTTCACCAACATGCACGACGGCGAGCGCACAGGTTCCGCGAGCCCCCTCACCGAAGCGCGGCTCAGCGGGGTTGACTGCGAGCAAAGTGATGAGCCCGATGCTGTGGGCGGGTGGGCGCCGCGCTTTGACGGCCGCATCCTGACCAGTTTTGAGAACAAGGCCCACAAGGCCGGCCGCGTCATCTTCGACCTGGCCTTCCGCCGCAACTAGTCGCCACGCCGTCCCTCAGCTCGCAAGCTCAGCCAGGGAGCCCTCGGGCGTGGGCCCAACGGCAACCAATACGTAATTGGGGTGGGTTGGGCGGCGTGGATGGGGGTGAGCTCGTCTCCGGGTTGTCTTGGCTTGTTGAGGGCGTGTTGTGGACTGCCTGGGGTCTGCTGGGTGCTCCTTGCTGGGTTATGCGCCAGTCGGGGAGTTGGCGTGGCGCATATCCTGGGGCCACTTTGTGTCTGCGCACGGGGAGTGGCTGGCGTGGCGCCAGTGTTAGAGCAGCGCCGTGTCGACAAGGACGGCTGCGCATAATGCAGGGCAGCCCTGGTTCCTGATGTCGCACCACTGTGAGCAACCACAGGATTCTTGCCTCGCAAGCAACAGTGACGAGCACCAGTGGCGCGGCAACGCCGCCCACCAACTGGCCCGCAGAAAACGGCGAAAATCACGGTAGAACCGTGCATTTTCGGCGTTTTCTGCGGGCCAGTTGGGGTTTAGGGGAGAGCGGCGCACCGCGTCATATTGCCCCACATCCGTGACACAAACGCCGCCACAAAAAATAAAAGTCGCATGAAGTAGGCAACAATTAGCGCAGCGCTTTGTTAACTAATCCAGCGACTGTAGAAAACCGGCCAAACTCACCCTAGGGTGGGGCCATGACTGCTGAACCTTTTGTTGCTGGAGTCGATGGACCGGCGTCGGATGCCATGTTGAAGCTGGGGCGCTTCTTCACCAAGTGGGATGTGAGTGATGACTCCCGCGCGGTTTTCCGGGAGGGCGGACGGGCCGGTGACATCTTTTACCGGGATAGGTGGAGTCATGACAAGGTGGTGCGCTCAACCCATGGCGTGAATTGCACGGGATCGTGTTCGTGGAAGGTGTACGTCAAGGACGGCATCATCACGTGGGAGTCGCAACAGACCGATTACCCCAGCGTGGGTCCGGACAGCCCAGAGTATGAGCCCCGCGGCTGCCCCCGCGGCGCGGCATTCTCCTGGTACACCTACTCCCCCACCCGCGTCCGCTTCCCCTACGCCCGCGGCGTGCTCGTGGAAATGTACCGCGAGGCCAAGGCCCGCCTCAAGGACCCCGTGCTGGCCTTTGCCGAGGTGGCCAGTGACCCGGAGAAGCGCAAGAGGTACCAGAATGCCCGGGGCAAGGGCGGCCTGGTCCGCACCTCCTGGGCCGAGGCGCTGGAAATTGCTGCCGCCGCGCACGTGAACACCATCAAGACGTACGGCCCGGACCGGGTGGCGGGCTTCTCCCCCATCCCGGCCATGTCCATTGTCAGCCACGCCATTGGCACCCGCTTCGTGCAGCTCATTGGCGGGGTCATGACCTCCTTTTATGACTGGTACGCGGACCTTCCCGTGGCCAGCCCCCAAGTTTTTGGCGACCAGACCGACGTCCCGGAGTCCGGCGACTGGTGGGATGCCACCTATCTGATGATGTGGGGCTCCAACGTCCCCGTCACCCGCACCCCCGACGCCCACTGGATGACAGAGGTGCGGTACCGCGGCACCAAGGTCATAGCCGTCAGCCCAGACTATGCGGACAACACCAAGTTCGCCGACGAATGGCTGCCCGCCGCGGCCGGCACCGACGCCGCCCTGGCCATGGGCATGGGCCACGTGATGCTCAAGGAATTTTTCGTGGACCGCCAGGTGCCGTACTTCCAAGGCTACGTCCGCCAGTTCACCGACCTGCCGTTCCTTATCAGGCTGGTGAAGCGCGACGACGGAACGTACAGTCCCGGAAAATTCCTCACCGCCGCGCTGGTCCCCGGCCAGGAACACCAGGAGGATGCGGCATTCAAGACGATGCTCTTTGACCGGGTGAGCGGTAGTGCCATTGTCCCCAACGGCACCCTGGGCCACAGGTATTCCAAAACCGGTGAGGGCAAGTGGAACCTTGACCTGGCGGGCATTGAACCGGCCCTGAGCATGGCCGAGGTGTCCGGCGAATCAGTGGAGATTCTGCTGCCATGCTTTGAGGACCCCGAAGGGACCGGTTCCATCCTCAGGCGCGGGGTGCCCGCCACGATGGTTGAGGGCCATCTGGTCACCACGGTCTACGACCTGATGCTGGCCCAATACGGTGTGGGCCGGCCTGGCCTGCCGGGCGATTGGGCCACGGACTACAACGACGCCGCAACCCCCTACACCCCCGCCTGGCAGGAAGAAATCACCTCAGTTCCCGCCCAGGCGTGCATCCGTATTGCCCGCGAATTTGCCCGCAATGCTGAGCAGTCCAAGGGCCGTTCCATGATCATTATGGGCGCCGGCATCTGCCAGTGGTTCCACGGCGACACCACGTACCGGGCCATTTTGGCGCTGGTCATGCTCACGGGTTGCATGGGCCGCAACGGCGGCGGCTGGGCTCACTATGTGGGGCAGGAGAAGTGCCGCCCCATGACCGGTTGGGTGTCCCTGGCCAATGCCCTTGACTGGTCCCGCCCGCCGCGCACCATGATCGGTACCGGCTACTGGTACATGCACACCGACCAGTGGCGCCAGGACGGCTACTCCGCCGATGCCCTGAAGTCCCCCCTGTCCACGGGCAATTTGGATGGCATGCACACGGCTGACGCGCTGGCACAGTCGGCACGGCTGGGCTGGATGCCGTTTTATCCACAATTTGATGCGAACCCGCTGGATCTGGCGGACCAAGCCATCGCAGCAGTCGCAGCAGGCGAAGCCCCGGATGAGAAGACGTGGGTGGCGCAGTCACTGGCGAACCGGACCATCAACCCGGCCATCGAGGACGTTGACGCGCCGGAAAACTGGCCGCGCACCCTGGTGCTGTGGCGTTCCAACTTGTTTGGTTCCTCGGCCAAGGGCAACGAGTACTTCCTGCGCAACCTGCTCGGCACCCACAACAACGTCATGGGCCAGGACAGCGAGGCCTCCCTCAAGCCCAAGGACGTGAAATGGCATGAGCAAGGCCCCGAGGGCAAGCTTGATTTCCTGGTCTCCGCGGACTTCCGCATGACCAGCACAACCCTGCTGTCCGACGTCGTTTTTCCGGCGGCAACCTGGTACGAGAAGCACGACCTTTCCTCCACCGACATGCACCCGTTTGTGCACGCCTTCACCCCCGCCATTGACCCACCATGGGAGACAAAAACCGACTTTGAGATGTTCCAACTGCTGGCCGAGGAGTTCTCACGCCAGGCGGTGAAGCATTTGGGCACCCGCAAGGACCTGGTCAGTGTCCCGCTCATTCACGACACCGTGGGGCAGATCGCCCAGCCTGGCGGGGTGGTCCGCGACTGGCGTGAGGACGGCATTGACGGTGTACCCGGGCAAAACATGCCCAACTTCATGGTGGTGGAGCGCGACTACACCGCCATTGCCAACAAGCTCACGGCCGTGGGCCCGCTGGCGGACAAGCTCGGGTTCACCGTCAAGGACGTCAACTACAAACTGGACAAAGCACTCACGCACCTCGCCAAGGCGAACGGTGTCATGCTGGGCGGTGCGGCGCACGGACGCCCAGCCATCGACACGGACGCGAAACTGGCCGAGGCCATCCTGACGTTTTCCGGCACCACCAACGGCCAACTTGCCGTCAGCGGCTTCAGGGAACTGGAGAAGCGCACGGGCGTGAAGCTGGTGGATCTGGCCGAGGGCAGCGAGGAAAAGCACATCTCCTTTGCCATGACCCAGGCCGGGCCAGTTCCGGTCATCACCTCCCCGGAGTGGTCGGGCTCGGAGACGGGCGGGCGGCGCTACGCTCCCTTCACCATCAACATTGAGCGACTCAAGCCCTTCCACACGCTCACGGGTCGCATGCACTTTTTCCTTGACCACGACTGGATCATCGACATTGGTGAGGCGCTGCCCATCTACCGGCCACCTCTAGACATGCACAAACTCTTTGGCGAACCCAAGCTGGGCCCCACAGGGGAACAGGAAATTGTTCTCCGGTACCTGACCCCGCACTCCAAGTGGTCCATCCACTCCGAGTACCAGGACAACCTGCTCATGCTCTCGCTCTCCCGCGGCGGCCCAACAGTCTGGCTGAGCCCACAGGATGCCGCCTCCATCAACGTCTTAGACAACGAATGGGTTGAGTGCGTGAACATGAACGGCGTATTCGTGGGCCGGGCCGTGGTCAGCCACCGCATGCCGGTAGGCGTTGCCTACATCCACCACGCCCAGGAGCGCACCATCGACGTCCCCAAGTCGGAGGCCACGGGCCGGCGCGGCGGCATCCACAACTCGGTGACCCGCCTGCTGGTGAAACCCTCCCACCTGATTGGCGGGTACGCCCAGCAAACGTACGCGTTCAACTACCTTGGCCCCACGGGAAACCAGCGGGACAACGTATCCACCATCCGCCGTCGTTCCCAGGAGGTGCAGTACTAATGCGTGTAATGGCTCAAATGGGCATGGTCATGAATCTGGACAAGTGCATTGGCTGCCACACCTGCTCCGTCACGTGCAAGCAGGCCTGGACCAACCGGGCCGGGGTGGAGTACGTCTGGTTCAACAATGTGGAGACCCGTCCCGGGCAGGGCTATCCGCGCCGCTACGAGGACCAGGAAAAGTGGAAGGGTGGCTGGGAGCTGAACAAGCGCGGCCGGCTCAGGCTCAAGGCCGGCGGGCGCGTGAAGAAGCTGTTGGGCCTGTTCGCCAACCCCATCCAGCCAGAGCTCAAGGACTACTACGAGCCGTGGACGTATGACTACAAGACGCTGGTGGATGCGCCCCTGGGCGACGATTTCCCCGTGGCCCGACCCAAGAGCCTGATCACGGGCAAGGACACGAAAATCACCTGGAGCGCCAATTGGGACGACAACCTGGGCGGCACCAGCGAGCTGGGCCATTTGGATCCGATCGTGGAGAAGGTGCGCCGCGAGTCCGAGGACAAAATCAAGTTTGAGTATGAGCAGACGTTCATGTTCTACCTGCCGCGTATTTGTGAGCATTGCCTGAACCCCTCCTGCATGGCTTCGTGCCCGTCCGGCGCAATTTACAAGCGCGTTGAAGACGGCATCGTGCTGGTGGACCAGGACCAGTGCCGCGGCTGGCGCCAGTGCATGACCGGCTGCCCCTACAAGAAGATTTACTTCAACCACAAGACCGGCAAGGCCGAGAAGTGCACCTTCTGCTACCCGCGGATTGAGGTGGGCCTGCCCACCGTGTGCTCGGAAACCTGCGTGGGCCGGCTGCGCTACCTTGGCCTTTTCCTGTACGACGCCGACGCCGTCACCGCCGCGGCCTCGGTCACCGACCCCAGAGATTTGTACCAGTCGCAGATGGACGTTCTGCTGGATCCCAGCGATCCCGCGGTCATCGCGGCTGCCCGCGAGCAGGGAATCGCGGAGGACTGGATCGAGGCCGCCCAAAAGTCGCCCGTTTATGCGCTGACCAAGGTGTACAAACTGGCCCTGCCGCTGCACCCCGAGTACCGCACCATGCCCATGGTTTGGTACATCCCGCCGCTCTCCCCCGTAGTTGACCTGCTCCGCGATCAAGGGCACGACGCCGAAAGTCAGGACGTGCTCTTCGGCGCCATTGACGCCCTGCGCATCCCTGTGGAGTATTTGGCCGAACTGTTCACGGCCGGAGACACCGAGCAAGTCACGCAGGTGCTGCGCAAGTTGGCGGCCATGCGCGCCTATATGCGCGGGATTTCCCTGGGCAATGACCCCGACGAGTCCATCCCGGCCAGTGTGGGCATGGACGGGGCCACCATGTATGAGATGTACCGGCTCATGGCCATCGCCAAGTACAGCGAGCGCTACGTGATCCCCAAGGCGCACGCCGAGCAGGCGCACGACCTTGAGGAGATGGGCTGTTCCCTGGATTTCGACGGCGGACCCGGCATGGGGGCCATGGGCAACTCCCCCTTCGGTGAGGCCAGCGGACGCCCCACACCTGTGGCCGTGGAAACGTTCAACGCGCTCAAGGACAGGCAAAGTTCGGATTCCGTGGCGGGAGCTGACACACTGCGCGGCAGGGTGAACCTGCTCAATTGGGACGGCAACGGTGCGCCGCCTGGCCTGTTCCCGCAAAACCACCCCGGCGGGGCTGCCGACGAAGCCCGGGCGGATGCTCATGACGGCGGTGGCTCATGAGCAGGGCGACGGGCAAGCAAGATCAGGTGTCGTTTTTAGCCGCCGCCTGGTGCCTGTCCTATCCCGATGCCGAACTCGTGGCCAGGGTGCCGCTCATGCGCGCCGCGCTCGGCGAGTTTCCGGGCGCAACCCAGCCGTTCGCCGTCGTACTGGAACTACTGGAGGGCACCGACGTGATGGAGTTGCAAACCCAGTACGTCCGGGAGTTTGACCTGGGCAAGCGCCACGCCCTGCACCTTTCCTACTGGACGGACGGGGACACGCGCCGCCGCGGGGAGGTGCTGGGGGCGTTCAAGAAGGTCTACCGCGGCTCGGACACGCTGGTGGACACCCGTGGGGAACTGCCGGACTATCTACCCATGGTGCTGGAATATGCGGCCACCGTGGACCTGGCCGCCGGCAAGGAATTGTTGCAGCAGTACCGGCCCAGCCTTGAACTGATCAAGTTTGGGCTGCTGCGGGACAATCTGCCCCATAGCGCCATTGTGCAGGCCGTGTGCAACGCCCTGCCCGGGGCGTCGCCGGCGGACGAACAGGCCGTGATGCGGATGGCCGGTTACGGACCGCCCACCGAATCCGTGGGCCTGGACCCCTACGATCCGCGGCTGCTGCCCATGAAAGGAAGCTGAACAATGGACATTTTCCTGTGGGGCGTGCTGCCCTACGTCATGGTGGTCATCCTGGTAGGCGGCTCCATCTGGCGCTACAAATACGATCAATTTGGTTGGACCACCCGCTCCTCCCAGCTGTATGAATCCAGGCTGCTGCGGATCGGTTCCCCGCTGTTCCACTTTGGCTTGCTGGCCGTCATTGCCGGGCACTTTTTTGGCCTGGTCATCCCCAAATCGTGGACCGAAGCTGTGGGCATGACCGAGGACATTTACCACTTCAACGCCTTGTTTGTGGGCTCCATTGCCGGGGTGGGGACCTTGGCCGGCATTGCCTTGCTGATTTACCGCCGCCGCAAGACAGGCCCCGTTTTCATGGCCACGACCAAGAACGACAAACTCATGTATGTGGTGCTGCTGGCCGCCATTCTCTTTGGCCTGTGGACCACGTTGGCCAGCGTGTTCTTTGACGAACACGGGGTGACGTACCGCGACACCGTCTCCCCCTGGTTCCGCTCGCTGTTCATCTTTCAACCGGACGTTGCCGCCATGGCTGCCGCTCCCACGTCGTTCCACCTCCACACGCTGGTGGGCATGCTGCTGTTCATGGTGTGGCCGTTCACCCGGCTTGTCCACGCTTTCACGGCGCCCTTGCACTACTTGTTCCGGCCCTACATTGTGTACCGCTCCAGGGACTTGGGCGCCAGCGCTGCCAACCGTGACGGATGGTCGGACGTGGGCACGCGCGACCGCGACACCCGCAACCGCTAACTGACCCTAGGAGAGACCATGGCACAGACCACGGCAGCACCCGCACTGAAGGGTCAGGCGTTGAACCTGATCCTGGCCACGGCCGCCTCCGTGGTGGGGTTTTGGGCCTGGAACATCATCGCCACCCTCAGTTCCCACTATGCCAAGAACCTTGAACTTTCCGCTGGAACCATGGGCATCCTGGTGGCCATGCCCATCTTTGTGGGGTCCCTGGGCCGCATTGTTGTGGGCATCATGACGGACAAGTACGGCGGCCGGGCCCTCTTTACCTTTGTGCTGGTGGCCACCATCCCCACGGTGTTGCTGGTGGCCCTGGGTGGCGCCCTGAATTCCCTTGCCCTGGTGCTGCTTGCCGGCTTCCTCCTGGGCATTGCGGGGACGGTATTTGCTGTGGGCATCCCCTTTGTCAGCGCCTGGTACCCGCCAGCCCGCCGCGGATTTGCCACAGGCGTTTTTGGCGCAGGCATGGGTGGCACAGCCCTGGCGGCGTTCCTGAACCCGCGCTTGGTGAAGTCCATCGGCTACGTGCCAACCCACCTGGTGGTCGCCGGGCTGCTGGCAGTCATGGCCGTGCTGGTGTGGTGTTTCATGAAGAACGCCCCCGGCTGGCAGCCCAGCACGGCACCGGTCATGCCCCGACTCGTGGAGGCCTCCAAGCTGGCTGTCACGTGGAAAATGTGTTTCCTGTATGCCGTAGTCTTTGGCGGTTTTGTCTCCTTCGCCACCTATCTGCCCACGTATCTGCGCGACGTCTACGCCTTTGATCCGAGTGCTGCCGGCGCGCGGACGGCCGGCTTTGCGCTGGCCGCCGTGATTGCCCGGCCCATTGGCGGGGCGTTGGCGGACAAGATCGGCTCCAAACCTGTTGTTTTGGCTTCCCTGGCGGGTGTTGCGGTCCTGGGATTCCTGGTTGCCCTGGAACCTGCCGCTGATGTTCAGGCGGGACCCATCTTTATTGGCCTGGCGGCGGCACTTGGTTTGGGCACGGGCGGCGTGTTCGCCTGGGTTGGCGTACTGTCCCCCGAGGGCAAGGTGGGGACCATCAGCGGCATTGTCAGTGCCGCCGGCGGCTTGGGCGGGTACTTCCCGCCGCTGATCATGGGCTGGACGTACAACCCCGATGCCGAGCACTACAAGTACGCCATTGGGCTGTCCCTGCTGGTGGTCACGGCCATTGTGGCGTTGCTCTTCGCCTTGTTCCTGGTGAAAACACCCGCCAAGGAAGCCGCGGCACACCCCGCAACTTAAAAACGTTCTCCCACGGCGGGACGCGGCCAGGAACTGCATTGGGGGCAGTTCTTGGCCGCAGTTGTGGGCAAAGGGAATCTTGGGGTAATCACGGTCCCCAATGCTGCGTAAGATTGATAGATGTGGTCCTTGGCCTTGGATCATCCCCAACCGACAGGTGGAAAAGTTCCGTGACGTACTCCTCCGCCGATTCTCGTTTACTAACGCGGGTCGCCGAGTTCACCGAAAATTCCATTGCCGCTGGCCGTGCCTACGCTGATGAGGACCGTGTCGCAGACATTGTCCTGGAACCAGCCACGGGCCTGCTCTCCGGTACGGTATTTGGCGCCCAGAAATACAAGACGACAGCCAAGTTGGTGCGCGAGCACGACGGCGTCATCGCCTGCCGGGTGGGCATCTGCAACTGCCCCGTGCGCCAAAACTGCAAGCACGTTGTGGCGTTGATTGCCGCCGCCGAGGCGGAACAATCATTCACCGACTTCTTTGTTCCGGAGGAAGCCCCCCGCGAACCCACGTATCTTGAAACACTGCTGGCAAAGGCCAAGGGCGGCAAGGCTGCAGCCCCCGCGCCCGCCGAAGCCGGAGCCGAGCTGGCCCCCGATTCCTGGGAAGCGGCGTTGTCTGCCTTGCTGCCACCAACCACCGCGGCCCCCAGCCCCGACACACCCGCCTTGGGTCTGCAATTTGAGCTGCATGTGCCGCCACCGCGGTTCTCCTACCGCGGCCGCGGCAGCACAGTCCCCGCCGAAGCAGTCCTCAACGTTCGCCCCGTGGTCATGGGCAATCGCGGCAAATGGGTCAAGTCCGGCGTCAGCTGGGCCACCTTGGGGTACCTGGCGTACGGCGGCGTGCACGATAAAACCCAGTTGGAATGGCTCAGCGAGTTCCTGTCCTCGCACAGCCCGCGCCAGTACAGCCACGGAAACGCGAGCGCCTGGCTGGCCCTGAATGACTTTGCCGGCCGGAATTTGTGGCAGCTGCTGGCCAGTGCGCACAAAAACGGCATTGCCCTGATCCAGTCTGGAACCGGCGATCCCATCCGGGTGAGCACGGCCGAGGCCACACTGTCCCTTGATGTGACCCGTCCGGAGGCCGGCGGCCTGGATGTTGGGCCACTCATTGAGGTGGACGGCATCACCGTCAAGCAAGAGGTCGTGGGCCGGGTAGGCACCCCCGTCAGCGGGCTGTTCATTAGTGACCAAAGCGAGCCAGTACCCAGCTCGGGCAGCACATCATTGGCGCGCAACGGCGTCGTGCGGGGCAATATCACCGTGGCACCGCTGCCGGCGGACACGTCCGCGCAGCTGCTCGATTTCGCGTTGCGCAAGGAGAACGTGCACGTCCCGGAGCTGGCGCGCGAGAAGTTCCTGACCCAGTTCTACCCGCAGCTCAAGCAGGCGGCGGCCGTGGTTTCCGCTGACCACTCGGTGGAATTGCCGGCGTATGTTGAGCCCACGCTGTCGCTCCTGGCGGCGTACGGCACCGACCACACGGTGCGCCTGCACTGGGAATGGCACTACCCCGTGGGCAGCCGCATCACCTCCCTGCCGCTGTGGCCGGAACTGGGCGAGGCTGCCGTGCGTGACAACGGCGCCGAGGCCAGGCTCATTGCCAGTGTTGGGCAGCCGTGGGAGGAGATCACTGCCATGGGCGTGGCGGCCAACAACGCCTGGGGTGACCCCATTTTGGCGGCCTCCGCGCAGTTGAACGGCCTTGACACCCTCACCTTCACCGAAGTGGTGGCGCCGCGGCTCGCCGAACTGCCCGGGGTCACCGTGGAAACCTCCGGCGACATCGCCAGCTACCGCGAGGTCACCGAGGCACCCGTGGTCACCATCTCCACCAAGGCCACCGACGAGCGCGACTGGTTCGACCTGGGCATCGTGATCACCCTAGAAGGCCAGTACGTTTCCTTCGCCGCCGTGTTCTCCGCCCTGGCCGCCGGGAACACCCGCATGCTGCTGCCCAGTGGCGCCTATTTCTCCCTGGACCGCCCGGAACTCCACCAGCTGCGGGCGCTCATTGAGGAAGCCCGCGGCCTGAATGACAACAAGGATGGCGAGCTGCGGATCAGCCGCTTCCAGGCCGGGCTGTGGGATGAATTGGCCCAGCTGGGCATTGTTGACGAGCAGGCCCAGGCCTGGAGCAAGGCCATTTCCGGACTGCTCGACGGCGGTCCTCCCGTGGCGCTGCCGTCCCCGCCCACACTCAATGCCACCTTGCGCCCGTACCAGCTGGACGGCTTCAACTGGCTGCACTTCCTGTACAGCTTTGGCCTGGGCGGCGTGCTCGCCGATGACATGGGTTTGGGCAAGACCGTCCAGACCCTGGCGTTGATGTGCCAGGTCAAGGCCGAAGACCCCGATTTGAACAAGCCGTTCCTGGTGGTGGCACCCACCTCCGTGGTGGGCAACTGGGCCAGTGAAAGCCTGAAGTTCGCCCCTGGCCTGAAGGTGGTGACGGTCTCGGAGACCTTTGCCAAGAGCGGGCTGATTTCCGCAGACTTCTTCGCCGGCGCCGACATTGTCATCACCTCCTACGCGTTGTTCCGCATCGATTTTGCCGAATACGGGATGCAGCCTTTTGCCGGGCTGATCCTTGATGAGGCCCAGTTCGTCAAGAACCACCAGTCCAAGGCCTACCAGTGTGCCCGCAAGATCAAGGCACCGTTCAAGCTGGCCGTGACGGGTACGCCCATGGAAAACAACCTCATGGAGTTGTGGGCCCTGCTGTCCATCGTGGCACCGGGTCTTTTCCCCAGCCCCAAACGCTTTGCCGAATTCTACCAACGGCCCATCGAGAAGAACGCCGATTCGGAGCTGCTAAGCAAGCTGCGGGCCCGGGTGAAACCGCTCATGCTGCGCCGCACCAAGGAAGCCGTCATTGCCGATCTTCCCGCCAAGCAGGAACAAATCCTTGAAGTGGAATTGAACCCGCGGCACCAGAAGATCTACCAAACCCATCTGCAGCGTGAACGTGCCAAGATCCTTGGTCTGCTGGAGGACGTGAACAAGAACCGGTTCACCATCTTCCAGTCCCTGACCCTGCTGCGTCAGCTCAGCCTGGACGTCTCCCTGGTGGATGAAACGCAGGCAGGTGTGCGCTCCTCCAAGCTGGATGTTTTGTTTGAACAGCTCGAGGATGTGGTGAAGGAAGGCCACCGGGCGTTGATCTTCAGCCAGTTCACCGGCTTCCTGGGCAAGGTCCGCGACCGCCTCGTTGCCGAGGGCATTGACTTCACCTACCTGGACGGCAGCACCCGCAACAGGGCCGCCGTCGTGGATGAATTCAAGACCGGCACGGCGCCGCTGTTCCTCATCAGCCTCAAGGCCGGTGGTTTTGGTTTGAACCTGACCGAGGCCGACTACGTGTTCATCCTTGACCCGTGGTGGAACCCCGCCTCGGAGGCTCAGGCGGTGGACCGTACCCACCGCATTGGCCAGAAGAAGAACGTCATGGTCTACCGGCTGGTCGCCAAGGACACCATCGAGGAAAAGGTCATGGCGCTCAAGGCCAAGAAGTCCCAGCTGTTCTCCGATGTGATGAGCGGGGATTCCCTCTCCAGCGGCGCGTTGACAGCCACCGACCTGGCCGGCCTGTTCCGCGACTAGCCCTTAAACAACTGACCCGCAGAAAACGGCGAAAATGTGCGCTTTTGGCGCGATTTTCGGCGTTTTCTGCGGGCCAGTTGGCGTTGTTAGCGCTGCGGGCGCCAGACCACCATGGCCTGGCTGCGCGGGCGCGGACGCTGGCCGCGGGCCAGGGCAACAATGTCATCGCCCGTGAGGCCAGCAGCAAAAACCCGGCTGCTGGCCCGAAGCGAGCCCGACTGCAGTGCCGTTGTGACAGTTTCGAGCTGCTCGCTGAGTTCAAGCACCTGGGACCGCAAAAGTTCCACCTGGTTTTCCAACTGCATGATCCGGCGGATGCCCTCCAGGGACACGCCGGCCTGCGACAGCCTTTGCACCTCGCGGAGCATGTCCACGTCGTGTTGGGAATACCGCCGGGCCCGGCCAGGGGCGCGGGTTGGCATCACAATGCCCAAGCGGTCGTATTGACGCAATGTTTGCGGATGCATCTCCGCCAACTCCGCTGCAACGGAGATCACAAAGATGGGCGCGTACGGGTCAACATTCATGGCGATCTCCTTCCTTGCTGCGGGTGTGGGCCCAACCGGGGTTGGGCCCACGTGGGCGTGGTTGCTACAGTTTGGCCTTGTCCTTCAACGCGGCCCGGGGGTCGCCGTCGGCGGTGGCTGCCGCAAAGGCGCGGACGGCCTCCTCGGCTTCCTTGCTGAGCTTCTGCGGCACGGCCACGTCAATCGTGACGAGCAAATCGCCGTCGCCCTTGGACGTTTTCACACCGGCACCCTTGACACGCAGGGTCCGCCCGGAAGGGGTTCCGGCAGGAACGCGGACACGCACGGTGTCGCCCGTCAGCGTGGGGACGCTGATGTCTGCGCCCAGGGCCGCTTCGGGGAACGTCACAGGGACGTGGATGCGGATGTTGTTTCCGTCGCGGACAAAGAAGTCGTGCGGCTTGACGTTGACGGTGACCATCAGATCGCCCGGTCCCGCGGCGCCCGGCTGGCCCTTGCCCTTGACCCGGACCTTCTGACCGTCCTTGATCCCGGCAGGAATCCGCACGTCGATGGTCTCACCGTTGGGTTCACGCAGGGCAATTTTGGTGCCGTTGATGGAGCCACCAAAGGAGATGGAGGTCGACGCCGTACGGTCCGCACCCTTGGTGGGTGGCGGGGGTTGGTAGCCGCCGAAGCCGCCACCGCCGCCACCGAAGAGGTCAGCGAATTCCGGCGGAAGATTGGAGCCGTTGAAGCCTTGGGCGCCGCCGCGCGGAGCCCGCCCGCCGCGTCCGCCACCAAAAAGGTCACCGAAGACGTCTTCAAAACCTGCGTTGCCGCCGCCCTGGCCGGCTCCGCCTGCGCTGAAGCGGGCACCGCCACCCATGGCCCGGATGGCGTCGTACTGTTCGCGGTCTTCCTTGCTGGAGAGCACTGAATACGCTTCGGAGACGTCCTTGAAAGTCTTCTCCGCGGTGGGGTCACCGGAGTTGGTGTCCGGATGGTACTTCCGCGCCAGCTTCCGGTATGCCTTCTTGATGTCGGCATCCGATGCATCTTTGGCCACACCGAGAATTTTGTAGAAGTCCTTTTCTGCCCAGTCCTGACTTGCCAAGACGCCTCCTTTCTAAAAGTTTGTGGGTTGGTGCTGGCGGTTGAGCTTGTCGAAACCCACTGGCTTCGACAAGCTCAACCACCGAATTGTGTTGTTACTCGGGTACTGCCACGATCACCTGAGCGGCGCGCAAGATACGCTCACCGGACTTGTAGCCGTTGCGCAGCACCTGGCTGACGGTGTCAATCTCAACATCGGCTGAAGGCTGCTGAATGAGAGCCTCGTGAATGGTTGGGTCGAAGGGAACGCCTGTGGCGTCGATCTTCTCCAAACCGTACGTGGCCAAAGCCGCCTCCAGCTTGCTGGCAATGGCAGCGAACGGGCCATCGACAATATCGCCGTGGGCGCGCCCTGCATCAATGCCATCAAGGACCGGAAGCAGCGAGTTCAGCACACCGATGACTGCCATCTGTCCGGCAACTGCCCGGTCACGCTCAACGCGCTTGCGGTAGTTGACGTACTCGGCTTGCAAGCGAAGAAGGTCGTTCTTCAACTCGGCAGCGTCGTCGGGAGCTGCGCCCTGGGCTACGGCGTCCTCGGCGGGAACCTCAACACCGTTGAGGATCTCTTCCGCCTGGGACAGCGCGTCGCCGTCGGTCTCGACAGGCTCCTGCACCGGCTCGCCCTCTTGGGGGTTTACTGAGTCAGCCATGGTTACTTCTTCTCGTCTGCGTCTTCGTCGATGATCTCGGCGTCAACGATGTCCTCGTCAGCGGCACCGTTCGATGCAGCACCTTCGGAAGCTCCGGCGTCGGCCGGGGCACCCTCAGCGGCGGAGGCGGCGTAGATGGCCTCGCCCAGTGAGGACTGTGAGGCCTGCAGCTTCTCAAACGCAACCTTCACGGCGTCGTCGTCATCGCCGGCAAGAGCTGTCTTGAGTGCCGTGACATCTTCCTTGACCGGGTTCTTGACCTCGTCTGTGAGCTTGTCATCGTTGTCGGCCAGAACCTTGTCCACCGAGTAGTGCAGCTGCTCGGCGCTGTTGCGCAGATCTGCTGCCTCGCGGCGGGCCTTGTCCTCGGAAGCGTGCTCCTCGGCGTCGCGAACCATGCGCTCGATGTCTTCCTTGGAGAGCGAGGAACCACCGGTGATGGTCATGGACTGCTCAACACCTGTGCCCTTGTCCTTCGCGGAGACGTGCACAATGCCGTTGGCATCGATGTCGAAGGTGACCTCAACCTGCGGGACGCCGCGAGGAGCAGGCGCAATGCCTGTCAGCTCGAACGTGCCCAGCGGCTTGTTGTCGCGGGTGAACTGGCGCTCGCCCTGGAAGACCTGGATGGCCACTGACGGCTGGTTGTCATCAGCGGTGGTGAAGGTCTCGCTACGCTTGGTCGGGATGGCCGTGTTGCGCTCGATCAGGTGCGTCATGACACCGCCCTTGGTTTCAATACCCAGGGACAGCGGGGTGACGTCGATCAGCAGAACGTCCTTGCGCTCGCCCTTCAAAACGCCAGCCTGCAGTGCGGCACCAACGGCCACAACCTCATCCGGGTTCACACCCTTGTTGGGCTCCTGGCCGCCGGCGAGCTGCTTGACCAGTTCGGAGACGGCGGGCATGCGGGTGGAGCCACCAACAAGCACGATGTGGTCGATGTCGGAAACCTTGATGCCGGCTTCCTTGATGACGTCGTTGAACGGCTTCTTGGTGCGGTCCAGCAGGTCAGCAGTCAGTTCCTGGAACTTGGCGCGGGTCAGCTGCTCGTCCAAGTGCACCGGACCGTCGGGGGTGACGGAGAGGTACTGGAGTGAAACGCTGGTGCTTGAGGCCGAGGAGAGTTCCTTCTTGGCCTGCTCGGCAGCTTCCTTCAGACGCTGCAGGGCGATCTTGTCCTTGGACAGGTCGATGCCCTTGACCTTGAGCTGGTTCAGCAGGTAGTCAACAACGCGCTGGTCCCAGTCGTCGCCGCCGAGGCGGTTGTCACCGGCGGTGGAGCGAACCTGGATGGTGGAGAAGTTGTCTTCATCCTTGCCAACTTCGAGCAGGGAGACGTCAAACGTTCCGCCACCGAGGTCAAATACCAGGATGAGCTCGTCTTCCTTGCCCTTTTCCAGGCCGTAAGCCAAGGCAGCGGCCGTGGGCTCGTTGACGATGCGCAGCACCTTCAAACCGGCAATTTCGCCGGCTTCCTTCGTGGCCTGGCGCTCGGCGTCGTTGAAGTAGGCCGGGACGGTGATGACAGCGTCGGTGACCTTTTCGCCCAAGTAGGATTCGGCGTCGTTCTTGAGCTTCATCAGGATGCGGGCGGAAATTTCCTGCGCCGTGTACTTCTTGCCGTCGATGTCGACGCTCCAGTCGGTGCCCATGTGGCGCTTGACGGAGGCGATGGTGCGATCAATGTTGTTGACGGCCTGGCGCTTGGCGATTTCGCCAACCAAAACTTCGCCGCTCTTGGAGAAGGCAACAACTGAGGGGGTGGTGCGGCCGCCTTCGGCGTTGGCGATAACCGTGGGCTCGCCGCCTTCCAGGACGGATACAACAGAGTTGGTGGTTCCGAGGTCAATACCTACAGCACGTGACATAAGTGGTTCCTTTCATGAGCCGCTGCCTAAACAATTCCGCAACCGGGGTGGCTGCGGGTTCGCTCAATCAGCGGTATTGAGCGTTCTGCACTCAACTCTACTCAGGCTCGTTTAGATGTCAAGCGAAGTTGAGCGTACATGACTCAACTTTCACTTTAGGCGAACGGGACGACGCCGGACGGCCGGCTTTTGTGCCCCGCGTCACCTGATGCGGGGCCAGGTTGCGGGACGGGCCGCCCAGCTGACTCATCGACTACGCAGATCACGCCCTCATCCGCGGTTTTGAGGGCGTGATCTGCGTAGTCGCGGGACGATTGAGGCACTGGGACGCCCGCAATCTGGATTTCTCTGGCCGCGGGCGCGCTGCGGGCGTACGCTCCCTTCTATGAGTAAGGATTCCGAGAGCAATCAAGGCGATGTTTACACGCATGGACACCATGAGAGCGTGCTGCGGGCGCACGCCTCACGGACGGCCGAAAACTCGGCCGCCTACCTGATCCCGCACCTGAACCACGGGCTTCGTGTGCTGGATGTGGGCTCGGGGCCTGGCACCATCACGGCCGACTTTGCCCGCCTGGTGGCCCCGGGTGAGGTACTTGGCCTCGACCGGGCCCCGGAGGTGGTGGCCGCGGCCACGGCGCTGGCCAGCGAACGGCACCTGAGCAACCTCAGCTTTGACACGGGGGACGTATACAACCTCGATTTCCCGGACAACACCTTTGACGTGGCCCACGCCCACCAGGTTTTGCAACACCTGACGGACCCGGTGGAGGCCTTGCGGGAGATGCGCCGGGTGACCAAGCCTGGCGGCGTGGTGGCCGTCCGGGATGCGGACTTCCATGGCATGTCCTGGTACCCGGAACTGCCCGAACTCGACGAGTGGATGGCCCTATATCAGCAGGTGGCCCGGCACAACCAAGCCCAACCGGACGCTGGCCGGCGGCTGCTGCACTGGGCCAGGGCGGCCGGCTTCACGGACGTGACGCCGTCGAGCGCCAACTGGCTCTACGCAACACCGGAGCAGCGCGCCTGGCTGGCAGGCGTATGGGCTGACCGGGTGGTGGGCTCAGCCTTCGCCGAACAAACTGTGGCCTATGGCTTCGCAACGCCGGCGACCTTATCGCGGATCGCGGCCGGCTGGCGGGCCTGGGGCGCCACGGAGGATGGCTGGTTTGTGATGCCCAACGGGGAGATCATCGCCCGGGCCTGAGACGGTTCAACTGCCAATCCGCAAAACGAGGCGCGCCCGCACCGTAAGCTTGGCAGGTGGAATTTTCTTTGTGGCTGGCCCTTGCCGGCGCCGGCGCCATGATCAGCCTGACTCCCGGCGCGGGCGCCATCAACACCATGTCCAACGCGCTGAGCAGCGGCTTCCGGCGCTCCTTCTGGGGCATCCTGGGCCAGCAGCTGGCGCTCGTGATCCATGTGGTCATCGTGGCGGCGGGCGTGGGCATCCTGGTCTCCAGTTCGCCGTTCCTGTTCATGATGATCCGCTATGTGGGGGCCGCTTATCTGGTGTACCTGGGCATCCGGAAGCTACTGGCCAGGGCTGAAAAAGATTCCGACGCCGATTCTCCCGCCGCTGTGGAGTCCGGGTTCTCCATGTTCCGGCGCGGGTTGTGGGTCAACCTGCTCAATCCCAAGGCCATTGTTTTCTTCCTGGCGTTCATGCCGCAGTTCATCCGGCCCAACGAGCCGTTGCTGCCGCAGTCCGTGATTCTGACGGCAACAGTGGTACTCATCGACATCGTTGTCATGTGGTTCGTCTTCGCTGCGGGCGCCAAACAGCTCAAGCACCTGACCACCAGCGAGCGCGGGCAGCTGATCCTCAACCGGGTCTTTGGCATCCTGTTCATCGGCGTGGGCATCCTGCTGGCACTGGCGTAGCCCTGGGGTTGGGCCCGCGCGTCGATAGACTTATCCAATGACCACTTCCTCCCGGATCAGCACCCACATTGCCGGGGTAACCACGTGAACAGTTCGCAACGTCCGGTGATCATCGCCGTCGACGGCCGCTCCGGGGCTGGGAAAACCACTGTCGCCGTGGAATTGGCAGCCTTGTTGCGCCGTCACCGCACAGTGTCACTATTCCATCTAGAAGACATTTACCCCGGGTGGGACGGACTCGCCGGCGGGGTTGAGCGCTACATCGACCAAGTGCTGGCACCCTTGAGCCAGGGCTCCCCCGCCACCTGGACGGCGTGGGATTGGGAGGCCAAGAACGACGGCGCCTCCCGCACCACCGAGCCTGCCCAGGTGGTGCTCGTGGAAGGGGTGGGGTCAGCACTGGGCCGGGCCGGGCAGTTCCTGGACGCCGCGATCTGGGTGGAGGCCCCCAGCCATGTCCGAAAGCAGCGCGCCCTGGCCCGTGACGGCGAGACGTACGCACCTTTTTGGGACAGTTGGGCCGCACAGGAGGAGGCCCTGCTCGGCGATTCCGGCAGCGCAGCAGCCGCCGACGTGGTGGTTGACGGCACCCACGGCGTGGCCCGTGCCCCGGAGTTTGTCCTTGACGCGCTCACCCAGCTGCCCGCCTTGGAACATGTCCTGAGCCCGGAACTGGCACGCCGCCGCGGCTTGGATTTTTCGGCCGTGCGCATCGATGCGCTGCCCAGTGGAACAGAATTGTTCCAGGCCCTGTACGGGAGCTCCACTAACGCCGTCTGGCTGGACAGTTCCATCGCGGAAAGCGGCACCCCACCCGATGGTGTATCCGCAGCGCAGCCCAACAGGGCCCGTTTTTCCATCATGGCCGATGACTCCGGCTGCTTTGGCCAACTGGCCAGCTACCACCAAAACCTGACAACAGTGCGCTGCGGCCAGGTGACCACCCGCATTCGCGGGCCCTTCTTCCACTGGCTGGACTCCGTCTGGGGCCGCAAGGCAGTCCGCGCACCGCACCACTACCCGGGAGATTTCACCCTGGGGTGGCTGGGCTATTTGGGTTACGAGCTCAAGGCCGAAACAGGTGGAGCGGACACCGTACCACCGGCTGGCGACCCCGCAGTCCTGCCCACCGCCGCGCTGCTCTTTGCGGGCCGCGCAGTGGTGTTGGACCATGAGGACAAGTGCCTCTACGTTTTGACCCTGACTGGCGCCCACCACCTGGCCTCCTCCGAGGAAGCTGCCAACTACGTGGCCTTGGTCCGCCACGCCGTGCTGACCACCGCGCCCGCCCCGCCGCAGGCCGCCGCTGCGCCCAGTGCAGCCACCGCGCCGCGCTTTGTGGCCCGGGACGGCGAGCGCCGCTACAAGGACATGATCGCCGCGGCCCAGGCACAAATCCATGACGGAAACTCCTACGAGGTTTGCCTGACCACGCAATTGATGGCGCACACTCCCGCGAAGGTGGATGCCTTTGCGGCCTACACTGCCCTGCGGCGACGCAGCCCGGCCCCGTTTGCGGCATTCATGCGCCTGGATTCGATCAGTGTCGCCAGCACCTCCCCGGAACGGTTCCTGCGGATTGACGCCGCCGGGCTGATGCGCGCCGAGCCCATCAAGGGCACGCGGCGTCGCGACCCGGACGCCGCCGTGGATGCTGCGCTCAAGGCGGATTTGGCCACCTCTGTCAAGGACAGGGCGGAGAACGTGATGATTGTTGACCTGCTGCGCAACGATCTCTCCCGCTTTGCCCTGCCGCACACCTTGAGCGTGCCGCGCCTGTGCGCCATTGAAAGCTACACCACAGTGCATCAGATGGTCAGCACCATTGAGGCGCAGCTGATCCCGGGCAGTTCGCGCGCCGCTGCCGTGGCCGCGGCCTTCCCGGCCGGGTCCATGACGGGCGCACCTAAAATCAGCACCATGGCCATTCTGGACACCCTCGAGGCCGGGCCGCGCGGCATCTACTCCGGCGCGCTGGGCTACTTCTCCCTCAACGCCGCCATGGACCTCTCCGTGGTGATCCGCACACTGGTCCTGATTGACGCGCACGACGGCGGCACCCACCTTTCGCTGGGTGTCGGCGGCGCCATCACGGCAGACTCCGTGGACGAGGCCGAATGGCAGGAAATCCAGGCCAAGGCCTTCGGCGTCCTCTCCACCCTGGGATCCGACTTCCCGCTTTAACGGCTCATGTGCGGGTTGGCGGCTTGGCTGCGGTTCCTGAACCGCTGACAAGCCGCCAAGCCGCACAATGGCGAGCAAACGTGTTATTGCAGCGTGGCGGTCAGGCGCGCCACGTTGTCCACGTAGCGCGCCAGGACGGGCCTGTTGACCCATTCCGCCAATTTCAGCTCCCGTGAGATGGCCCGGTAGTGGTCTTCCACTGCGCGCATTTGCTGGACCACCTCGCGGTCAATCATCATGACGGTAACTTCAAGGTTGAGGGAGAAACTGCGCATGTCCATATTGGAGGAGCCAATGACGGCAACGTCGGAGTCCACGGTGAAGTGCTTGGCGTGCAGCACCAGCGGCTTGGGGTACAGGTAGATCCGCACACCAGCCTTCAACAGTGACTCATAGTAGGAGCGTTGGGCGTGGTGGACAAGGAACTGGTCGCCCTGTTCGGAGACGAACAGTTCCACCACCACCCCGCGCTGGGCGGCCGTGGTGATGGCGTAGAGCAGTGAATCGTCGGGCACAAAGTAGGGGCTGGAGATGGTGATGCGTTCCTCCGCCGAGTACAGCAAAGTGTTGAAGAGGCGCAGGTTGTTCTCCGTGACGAAGCCCGGACCGCTGGGCACCACCTGACACAGCGAGCCGCCGGCAAAGGAGTCCCAATGGTGAGTGGCCAGCTGCGACTCAAGGTTTTCCTCGGTCTCCGAGGACCAGTCGGTGGCGAACATGACGTTCAGGGTGCCCACGATGGGCCCCTCCAGACGGGACATGAGCTCCACCCACTGGCGCCCAATCTTGTGATTTTTCTTCTTACGGTAGGAGGGCTCAATGACGTTTTGGGAGCCCGTGAAACCTACCCGCCCGTCCACCACAAGAATCTTTCGGTGGTTGCGCAGATCCGGCCGGCGCCACTGGCCCTTGACGGGCAGGAGCGGCAGCATGCGCCGCCACTGAATCTGACTGGCCTTCAGCCGCGTGATCATGTCCCCGTAGCCGGTCACCCGCAGGGAGCCAATGTGGTCAAAGAGCACACGGACCCGCACACCACGCTCCGCCGCCGCCTCAAGTTCCTTAAAGAGCCTGTCGGTGCAGTCATCGGAGCTCATGATGTAAAACTCGGCGTTGACATACTCCGTGGCACGGCTGACCTCATCAGCCATGGCATCCAGGGACTCCTGATAGCCCTCAATGAGCTGCACGGAGTTGCCCCCCAACGCCGGGAAGTAGCCCAAGTTTCTGTTCAGCTCCATGGCGGATTTCACCCATGCAGGGCCCTCATACTCGGGCACCTGGGCAGCAATATCTGCCGTTCCTTCCACAATGCGCAGGTTGACGGCGTCCTGAGTCTCCCGCCGGCGTCGTGAGAGCTTGAAGTTGCCGAACATGAGGAACAGGATCAAGCCAATATAGGGCAGGAAGAAAATGCACAACAGCCACGCCATGGCCGTTGTGGGGCGCCGGTTACCGGGAATAACCCCAAGCACCACAATGCGAATGGCCAGGTCCACCAACAAGATCAGAAAGGAAATCCAGGCGTTGGGTGTTGGCAGGCTAAACGCCGTCCAGATCATGCAGACCTCCCCAGGTTTAGCCGGCTAGTGCCTAAGCCAAGTGACAATAGCCTAACGGTAGTTGACGGCGCGGGCGTTCCTGCCCCTGGGCGTAACCTGCTGGCGCTATGCTGGGCCTGATTTTCCATTCTCGTTTTGACGAAAGAAGTTCAGCCATGAGCAACACCAGCCAACCCGAAGTAAGCGTCGATATTTTCGCCCTCGACCCCCTCAAACTCACCCAACAAGCCGTCAAGGGCCTGCGCATGGCGTTTGCCATCAGCGGCGCCGTAGCCTTGATTTTGGGCATTGTTCTGCTGTTCTGGCCCACCAAGACCCTGGCGGTGGTGGCCATCTTCTTGGGCATTAACTTCCTCATCGCCGGTGGCGTGAAGGTGGCGCTGGGTATTTTCAGCCACGGCCTCTCCACCGGCCTGCGCGTCCTGGACGTGGTCCTGGGCCTGCTGGTCCTGGTGGCCGGCGTGATCATCCTGCGCAACTCCGCGGCAAGCGGCGAGGCACTTTTGCTGTTCACTGTCATCTTCATGGGCATCGGCTGGATCATTGAAGGCATCGTGGCCATTGCCGAAGCCGGCAAGGGAGCCACCCGCACCTGGGCCATCGTCTTCGGTGCGCTCAGCATTCTTGCGGGCATCGTGGTGCTGGTTGTTCCGGTGTGGACGGCGCAGTGGCTGCTGCTCATGAGCGCCATCATGCTCATCATCCTGGGCATTGTTGGCCTGGTCCGCGCGTTCACCTTCGGCAAGGCGATCTTGAAGGCCAGCTAAGCTCTACTGCATGACAGTTTTGGTATTTCTGGATCCCGTTCACCCCGCCGGCCGGCTGGCCGACGCCTCATCCCCCACCATTTTGGCAACGGATCAAGGCGTGACACGGGGGGACGGGATTTTTGAGTCCCTCCTGGCCATCAACGGCGTTCCGCGCAAAGTCCAGGCCCATCTTGACCGGCTCGCCGGTTCTGCACTGACCATGGATCTGGCAATTCCGGCCGCTGAGGCCTGGCTGGCTGCCATTACGACGGCGCTCACGGCTTACGCTGGCGGCTCGCCCGCCGAGGACCAGGCTGTGGTGAAGCTGATTGCCACCCGCGGCCCGGAGGGCAGCAACACCCCCACCGCCTGGGTGCAGGTCTCGGCCGTCTCACCGGCCCTAGCCAAGCAGCGCGACGCCGGACTGTCAGTGATCCTGTTGGAGCGCGGCTACGACAGCGACATTGCCGCCCGCGCCCCCTGGCTGCTCATGGGCGCCAAGACGCTTTCCTACGCCGTGAACATGGCCGCCCTACGCCACGCCCACAGCCTGGGTGCTGACGACGTGATCTTCACGAGCCGGGACGAGCTGGTGCTTGAGGGGCCCACCTCGTCAGTGTTGCTGGCACACATTTCCGATGACTCCGGAGTCCCCGTGAAGCGGCTCATCACCCCGCACCTGGACACGGGCATTCTGCCCGGCACCACCCAGGGCGCGCTCTTCGCCGCAGCCAAGGAGGCTGGCTGGGAATTGGGCTATGGCCCCGTCACACCGGCGGACCTCCTCGATGCCGACGCCGTCTGGCTCATCTCCAGCCTGCGCCTGCTGGCCCCCGTGAACACCATTGACGGTACGGAGATCGGTACGGCAGAAAACCGCGCACAACTCAGCGCCGAACTCAGCGCCCTGTTGGCCACAACACTCTAGGCAGCCAGGGAGGCGGCCAGCTGCGCAGCTAGGCGGCTAAGCGGTCTGCCTCCCACTGGACGGGCACCAACGGGCGGAATTTGTTGGCCAACAGGATCAACACGATAGTTGCTGCAATGAATCCCACGGCAATGAACAGGCAGGTGACGGCTACGGCGCCATAGCCTCCGTTGGCCGGATTCAGGAACGGGTAGGCATACCAGCCGGTGACGGCGCCGCGGATCAGCGAGTAGGCCAAGTAGGCCAGGGGGAACATCACAGCAATCCACAGGCTACGCAGCGGGATCGGCTTGCGCGGGGACTGGATGAGCCAGTCTGCCACCACGGCCACCGGCATCACATAGTGCAGCCAGGTGTTGATCCAGGGCAGCAGCGAGCCAAGGTCCACATCCCTGAGCAGGGTGTTGAACACCACGCCCACCAGGGCCATACATACCACTGACACGCAGCGCAAAACCTGCCACAGCGGCCCAAGCTCTCTCCCGCGCCAGGTCAAAACAGCCTCCACCAGCAGCATCACGGCGGCAAAAATGTTGCCCAGATTGGTGAAGTAGCTGAAGAAGTTCAGTAAGGGGGAGCCGTTGCCCAGGTGGATGCCCAGCTGGGTTCCCACGGCAATCAGGGTTACGGCACCGAAAGCAAAGCGGATGGCGGCAAAGGCGCGGGTCATTGTCATGCGTACATCCTGCCACTTGGCGGGGCCGCCGTGCTGTAACGCTCCCGTCATGTTCAGCCACACTGAAACATTCTTGAGCCTGCTGCGCGGGCGATGTGTTACTTTTTCAAGTAAGTAATGAGTGCCAGCGTCAAGCCCTGACTCGCTGGCCGGCAACCCTCTTTCCGGCGGGGTGCCTCAGGTGACTACTTGGCAAACCCAGCTACCCAAGCCTTAGGTTTGCAAGCGTGAACACTTCATTGCGTGCTTTACAGCCAACCCTGTGAGGCACAGCCTCCCGCTTGCAGATTTCTTGGCTTTCTTGCACTGAGGAGAACACATGTCCGCGGACGAAACACCCCTTCCCTACCGGCTCATCACCGGCCCCGATGACAAGTCCTTTTGTGAGCGCATTTCAGCAGCTCTGACCGAAGGTTACGTGCTGCACGGCGGACCGGCCGTCACCTTCGACGGCACCGCAGTCATCTGCGCCCAGGCCGTGATCCTCCCGCAGGCCATCGCCATCAGTGATGCAGCAGTTGCCACGGCCGTGGATGAGCTGGACGCCGAGCTGGAGTTCGACGGCGAGGGCATCGCATGAGCTACGCGGGAGACCTGGCCCCGGCCACAGCATGGGAGCATCTGGCAGCGGGAGCTGTGCTCCTTGACGTCCGCACCCAAGGGGAATGGGCGCACATTGGCGTCCCGGACACCTCGACGCTGAATTTTGAGCCCGTCTTCATCCAGTGGAACCTAGACAGCGGACACAACAACCCGGATTTCCTGGCGCAGCTGTTGGCGGCTGTGCCCACGGAAAAACCGCTGGTGGTGCTGTGCCGCTCCGGCGCACGTTCCATTGCTGCGGCCAACGCCGCCACGGCAGCCGGGTACACGGCCTACAACGTCCTGGAGGGCTTTGAGGGTGAGCCGGACGCCAATGGCGACCGGGTCATCAACGGCTGGAAGAACCGCAGCCTGCCCTGGCGCTAACAACGCAACGGCCAGGCCGCCGTCGAACGTCAGTCAGTCACCACCGCAAGACCAGCGAAAAAGGTAAGTCATTGAGCAACTTTAACGAGCACGCCGCCACCTGGGCGCAGGACACCCAGGCCGTGCGCGGCGGGCTTGACCGCAGCAACTTCTCCGAAACCTCCGAGGCCCTGTTCCTGAACTCGGGCTTCGTGTACGAATCGGCAGAGGCCGCCGAGCAAGCCTTCACCGGCGAGGTGGACCGGTTTGTGTACTCCCGCTACGGCAACCCGTCCGTGGCAACATTCCAGGAACGCCTGCGCCTGCTCGAGGGCAAGGAAGCCTGCTTTGCCACTGCCTCGGGCATGTCCGCCGTCTTCACGGCACTGGGCGCCTTGCTGGCGGCCGGGGACAGGGTGGTTGCCTCACGGTCACTCTTTGGCTCGTGCTTTGTCATCCTGAACGAGTTGTTGCCGCGGTGGGGTGTGGAAACCGTGTTCGTGGACGGCCCGGATCTGGACCAGTGGCGCGAGGCCCTCAGCGTGCCCACCACTGCCGTGTTCTTTGAGTCCCCGTCAAACCCCATGCAGGAAATCATCGATCTGCAGGCCGTGTGCGATCTTGCCCATGCCGCGGGCGCACAAGTGGTGGCCGACAACGTGTTCGCCACGCCCCTGCTGCAGCGGTGTGGCGATTTTGGCGCGGACATCATTGTGTACTCCGGCACCAAACACATTGACGGCCAGGGTCGTGTGCTGGGCGGTGCCATCCTGGGCAGCAAGGAATTCATCGACGGCCCCGTCAAAAATTTGATGCGACACACGGGTCCCGCGTTGTCGGCGTTCAACGCCTGGGTGCTGACCAAGGGCTTGGAAACCATGAATCTGCGCGTCACGCATTCGTGCAACAACGCCCTGGTCCTGGGCGAGTTCCTCGAGCGGCAGCCCCAGGTGAGCCGCGTGCTGTACCCGCACCTGCCATCCCATCCGCAGTACGAGTTGGCCAGGAAGCAGATGAAGGCCGGTGGCACGGTGCTGACCTTTGAATTGGCGCAGCCGGCTGCCGGAACCACCAAGGATGCGGCGTTTGCGCTGCTCAATGCCCTGGCCATCATTGATATTTCCAATAATTTGGGCGACGCCAAGTCCCTGATCACCCACCCGGCCACAACAACGCACCGGGCCATGGGCGCGGAGGCGCGTGCGGCCATTGGCCTGGGCGACGGCTTCCTGCGTTTGTCGGTGGGCCTGGAGGATGTGGACGATCTGAAGCGGGATCTGGCGCAGGCGTTGGCCGCTATTTAGCGAGCCGGCGCGCCCACGCGGCGAATCCAGCCACGTCGGGTCCTGAAATGACGGCGACCGGCGGTTCGCTGACGGGGACAACCATGAGTGCCAGCGCGTCGGCGGGAAACACCGCCATCCACGTGCCGGCCTCGGATGCTTTGCCGGCAGTTGCCGCTGCCTGAACCCCCACCGCGTCGCACAGGAAGACCTCCGCAGTGGACCCCATTGGATCCACGACGCTGATCCGTTGGTCCAGCAGCTCGAGAATTTCGCTGTGCATCACGTTCACTGTGAGCCTGCCCGTGGTCAGCTGCACGCAGTGGACCAGCTTGGCGCCCTTGCGCCCGTGCGGGAGGTCCACCTCGGTGGCCGTCAGCCCGGCACCCTGCCACGGCACGCTGCCCGCCCGTGGGATGGCGGCGGGCGGAAGGGGTGCTGCGGCGGCGCGCTTAGTCCAAGGAAACATTCGCCCGATCTTACCGGAATCGCCGTCCTGCGGTTAAAGGCCGCGCCCGTCCCCGCTTTTCGCGCCCGTCTGACTGAACGGGAGCGAAAAGCGGGGACGGGCGCGGCGGCGAAATTTTGGGGCTCTAGTCCTGGAAGTACTCGATCTCCGCGCCAATCGTGTTCAGGCGCTCGGCCAAGTCCTCGTACCCGCGCTCAATGACGTAGATGTTGCGCAACTCGGAAGTGCCCTTGGCTGCCAGCATGGCCAGCAGGATGCAGGCGGCCGGGCGCAGGGCTGGGGGGCAACCAATTTCCGCTGCCCGCCAGGCGGTGGGGCCGGTGATGTCGATCCGGTGCGGATCCAGCAGCCGAACACCGGCGCCGAGCCGGTTGAGCTCCGTCAGGTAGATGGCCCGGCCCTCATACACCCAGTCGTGGATCAGCGTGGTGCCCTCGGCGCAGGAAGCGATGACGGCGAAGAACGGCAGGTTGTCAATGTTCAGGCCGGGGAAGGGCATGGGGTGGATCTTGTCCGGTGCTGCCTTCAACTCGGACGGCAAAGTGGTGATGTCCACCAGGCGGGTCTTGCCGTTGCGGGCCACATACTCGGCAGATTTGAGGTACTTGAAGCCCATTTGCTCCAACACCTTCAGTTCAATTTCCATGAACTCGATGGGCACACGCGTCACGGTGACTTCCGACTTGGTCACGATGCCGGCCGTAATCAGGCTCATGGCCTCGATGGGGTCCTCGGACGGCGCGTATTCGATGTCCACGTCGATGCGGGACTTGCCGGTGATGGTCAGCGTTGTTGAGCCCACACCCTCCACCGTGACGCCCAGGCCCTGCAGGTAGAAGCAGAGGTCCTGCACCATGTAGTTGGGGCTGGCGTTGCGAATGATGGTTTTGCCTTCGCGGTGTGCGGCGGCCATGATGGCGTTTTCGGTGACAGTGTCGCCACGTTCCGTGAGTACAAAGGTCCTGTCCAGGGCATCGCTCACGGGAGCGTGGACCTGGTAAAAACCATCGTGGGCAATGACTGTGAGGCCAAATTCACGCAGTGCCTGCATGTGCGGTTCCACAGTTCTGGTGCCCAGGTCGCAGCCGCCGGCATAGGGAATCCGGTAAGTGTCCTGCTCATCAAGGAGCGGACCCAGCAGCATGATGACGCTGCGGGTGCGCTTGGCTGCGGCGATGTCCATGGAGCCAAGGTCCAGCACGGCGGGCCGGCGAATCTGAAGGTCGTTGTCTTCCAGCCAGGTGCACTCAACACCAATGGATGTCAGCAGTTCAACAATGCGGTTGACCTCTTCAATGCGGGCCACGCGGCGCAAGGTGGTGGTGCCGCGGTTCAGCAGACTGGCGCAGAGCAGGGCAACACCGGCGTTTTTGCTGGTGTTGACCTGGACGCTTCCGGAAAGCTGGCGCTCCCCGTGGACGCGCAAATGCGTCACCGTGTTCTTGGTGGCGGCTCCGACGCTGACGAGGTTGGCTTCCAACAGTGATTCCATGCGCTGGATCATCCTCAAGCTCAGGTTTTGTTTGCCTTGTTCCATCCTGGCTACAGCACTCTGGCTGGTGCCTAGCTGGGACGCCAATTCACCTTGGGTCCAACCTTTTTCGGTACGGGCATCCCGCACCAATACGCCAACAGTTTCTGCAGCCATTTGAGTCATAACAACTTTTATATCACAGCATGCATATTTTGCCTGACATTTGTGACCCAGTGGGCAGTTTACGCGAAAAACGGACAAAATTAACCGTTACATGCGATAAATCGTGAACCCTCGCGGCCGCAGGGCCCTTGTCACACTCAACGGTACCCCGGCCACTGCCGCGCATGGCAAAACACGCCCTAGCCTTTCGGGCAGTGACCCTAGCTGAACAGCGCAATGGAGGCGGCCAAGGTCTCTGCCGAGTGCTGGAGCTGGGCCTCCTCCCGATGGTCCATGTGCGTGTCAAGAACCCGCTGCACGCCGCCAGCACCAACGATCGACGGCACACTGAGGGCCACGCCGTCGATCCCCCGGTAGCCGTGGAGCACACTCGAGACAGGAAGGATACTCCGCTCGTCCTGCAAAACGGCCTCGACAATGCGGGCGCCGGAGAGCCCGATCGCGTAGTTCGTGGCACCCTTGCCGGCGATGACCTTGTAAGCGGCATGGACCACGTCATGCGTGAGAGACTCGAGCCGTTCACGGGGAAACAACAGCGCCCCGGAATCGTCTGTCCAGGCCGGCAGCGGGGTCTGGCCGAGCGTCGCGGTGGACCACAGCGGGAATTCGGTGTCGCCGTGCTCGCCCACGATCAGTGCATGCACGCTTTGCGGAGCCACCTGCGCGGCCTCGGCCACGAGCCAGCGCAGCCGGGCGGAATCCAGCACGGTACCCGAGCTGAAGATACGCCCGTGCGGCAAATCCGTGATGCGCTCGGCCACAGCCGTAAGTACGTCGCACGGGTTCGTCACCAGGATGAACACGGCGTTGGGTGCCAGGGCCACGAGTTGCGGCAGCATCTTTTCCAGGATTGCCACGTTGATGCCCGCCAGCTCAAGCCGGGTCTGGCCAGGCTCCTGCTTGGCCCCGGCCGTGATGACCACGACGTCGGAATCGGCCACCAGCTCGATGTCGCTGCCGCCCGTGATGCGCGGGGCGCCCACAAATGGCGTGCCGTGGGCAAGGTCGAGGACTTCCGCCTCCACCTTGGCCGTGGCGACGTCATACAAGACCACCTCGCGCGCGGAGCCTCGAATGAGCGCGGCATAGGCCAGCGAGGTGCCTACGCTGCCGGCGCCGACAATGGTGAGCTTGGTGCTGCGTGCGATCGTCATGCCCCCAGTATCCCAGTCGCCCTTGCACTGCCGCCGTTTGTGTCCGGCTGATTCCCGGCAAGCACAAGACCCGCCCCTCACGCCGTCGGGCATCAAGGGCGGGCCTGGTGGCTGGCCACGCTAGCCAAACACCGGATTCCAGGTTCCCAGCACGACGGCGGCAGCCACCGACACTGCGGCCACCACCAACCCGGTGGCCACGACCGCGAGGTCATGCCGGGCGAACGTTGATTCGCGGGCCCAGGTGCGCGGACCCGCCCCGAACCCCTTGGCCTCCATGGTGACGGCCAGTCGCGATGCTCGGCGCACCGCCTGAACCAGCAGCGCCATGGCCTGGCCAAGCTGTGCCTTGACGCCACGGAACAGCCCGGGCTCTGCACCCACGCCGCGGGCACGGCGCGCCATCCCCAGGGTCTGCCATTCGGCCACCAACAACCCCACCAGCCGTATGGCGGCCAGTGCTCCAAGCACAAAACGATGCGGCAGCCGCAGTTTCTGCGCCAAGGCGTCAGCCAGATCCGTGGGGTCGGTGGAGGCCAGCACAATAATGCCGGGCAGGGCAATGGCCAAGCCGCGCAGGGCAATGGCCACACCGGCTTCCAGCGAACCGCTGGTAAAGGTCACGGGCCCCACCGCCAGCAACAGCTCCCCGGTTTTGGGGGCCAGCAGGGCCGTCCCATAACCGCCCACCACTGCTGCCACCAGGATGGGCCAGCCGCGCAGCAGCAGCATGCGGGCGCTCAAACCAGCCATCGGCAGGAGCGCGCATTCAAGGACGAGGGCCACGGTTGCCGAGACCCAGTCAACACTGACCAGCAAAACAAGCGTGATCGCCATGCCTGCACCCAGCTTCGCCAGCGGGTTTGCACGTGCCAGCCACGCCGTGGAACGCGGAGTGGCGATGATGTCAACGCTCATCGCCGCACCGCCCCATCGAGTGCGGGCAGGCTGCCCAGCACCAGCTGATCCCCACCCAGCACGGCGCTGAAGGCTGAATCGTGCGTCACGGACACCACGGCTGTCCCCGCATCCAACAGCTCGGTCAACAGGGATGCCAGTTCGGCCCAGGTGTTGGCATCCTGGCCAAACGTTGGCTCATCCAGAACCAACACCTGCGGACTGGCCGCCAGAACTGTGGCCACGGAAAGACGCCGCTTTTCACCTCCGGAGAGCGTGAACGGGTTGGCGCTGGCCAAATGCTCCAGCCGCAACCGCGTCAACAACCCATCCACTAAATCCCCACCTCGCCCCAGCAGTTTTGGCGCAAACAACAGCTCCTCGCGGACAGTGCCAGCCACAAATTGGTGTTCGGGTTCCTGAAACACTGTGCCGATGCGGCTGATGAGCTGGCGACCGCGCCACTTCAGCGGAGCGGTTCCGGCTCCGCGGGCCAGCGACTCCGTTGCCTGCAGTTGCCCGCCCACGGGAGCCAGTAGGCCCGCCAGAGTCAGCGCCAGCGTTGACTTTCCCGCCCCATTGGGGCCCGTCACGCTCAGTGCCTGCCCTGCACTGACACGCACGGACGGAACCACGGCTGCTGGAATCGCCGGGTGCCGGCGCCGTCCCTTGGTGCGGGAGACGGCCAGGCTGTCCGCCTGAAGCAACAGCGTGCGCCCGGCGTCGTGCATGGATGACGCCAGCCTGGGCCGGACCGCCGGGACGTAGCCCGGCACCCAGATCCCGGCAGCCGTCAGCAGGTCCCGGCTTTGCGCCAACACCGCGGCGGGCGGGCCGTCAAACAACACCCCGCCAGGCTCACCCAGGGCGGCAGGGGCCAGGACCACAATCCTGTCCACAACCTCCAGCCACACGGAAACCCTGTGCTCCACCACCACTAGGGTGGCGCCGGATTCGTCCAGGCTCCGGCGCACTGCGTCGCGCACCTCCACCACGCCGGCCGGGTCCAGGTTGGCTGTGGGCTCATCCAGCAGCAACAGGCCCGGTTGCATGGCAAGCATGCCGGCCAGGCCCAACCGCTGTTTCTGCCCGCCGGACAAGGACGAACTGGCGTGGTCCAGCGGCAGCTTCAGCCCCACAGACTCCAGAGACGCCGACACGCGGCGCCAGATCTCATCCCGCGGGACAGCCATGTTTTCGGCACCAAAGGCAACGTCGTCACCAATCCGGGAGAGCACCACTTGGGCGTCCGGGTCCTGCTGCATGAGCCCTGCCCGGCCGCGTGATTCAGTAGCCGGGCGGCCGTCAATGAGAAGCTCACCAACCTCGTTGGCGCCCTCCTCATCCCCCAGCACCCCGGCCAGGGCGTGCAGAAGCGTTGACTTGCCAGCACCCGAGGGACCCAGCAAGAGGACCCGCTCTCCCGGAGAAATCTCCAGGTCCAGGTCATGCACAGCCTTGTTGCTCCGGCCCGCATGCTGCCAGCCCCAACCTTTGGCACTGATCCGCGCCGGGGTTGCCCCCCGGTTCGCCGCGGCAGCCATGCCTAGACCGCTCGTTCGCTTGCGGCGCCACGGGAGGGCAGGTTGGCCAAGGCTCCCGTGCGTGCCAGTCCGCGCACGGCCAGCCAGGAGACCAATCCGGCAATGATGGCGCCGGAAATCATCGCCAGGACCACATAGACGAGCTTCCATTCCATGGCCCAGGCCACATTCCAGACTAGGGAGTCGTTGATGCCCATGGCCAGGCCTGCCAACGCTCCGGCCAGCAGTGCCACAATCAGGCTGAACTTGCGGTAGCGGAACAGCGCGAAGCCCAGCTCGGCGCCGAGGCCCTGAACCAGCCCGGAGAGCAGCACGGTGAAGCCAAAGTGGGTGCCCAACAGGCCCTCCACACTTGCGGCAATGAGTTCACAGTAGAGCGCCGCGCCGGGTTTGCGGATGACCAGGCCACCCAGGACGCCGGCGATCAACCAGCCACCGCCGTAGAGTGCACCAATGGGCGGAAAGGCGACGGTGAAGGCGCTGATCAGGCCGTAGCCGGCGGACCAGAGCCAGAAGATGACGCCGATGGCGACACCCAGAACGGACACCACAACAATGTCCACCACGCGCCACGTGGATTTGCGTGCTGCCGGGTTGTTGGGGTTGCTTGGTGCGGCGTTTTCGCTCGCGATTGACTTGCTCATGTTTCCTCCTTCGCAGGAGGGGCGGCCGGCGGACTTTCCGCGCAGCCGAAGAGAACTCGACTCCCTTCGCCGGTACTAGCCGGAGCAGGTTCGAGGGTCTGCGGCGAACCGCACTCTCAGCGCCGGTACCCAAGGCGGGTAGACGCTCCCCTGTCGTGTTTGAATTGCGGCTTCAGTTTACCCCCGCCCCATGCCCAGCACTAATGTCCCCGTGTGACATGCCGTAATGCGCCTGGTTCGCAGGTTCTTGCGCCGAGGTAGCCGGTTGGGTTTCGCTGCGTGGATTAACGACGGCGGGCGGGCACCGGATGGATTTCCGGTACCCGCCCGACGGGCAAGCTGACTGCTACTTGCTGCCCGCTGTTAGTGGTTTGCTGTCCTGCGACGGTTGACCGCGAACACGGCGCCACCTGCCAGCAACAACAACACTGCCAGTCCACCGAACAGGGCGGTGTTGGCGCCGGTGTTGGCCAGGTCGTCCGCAGCCGGGGCGCTGGTTGCAGCGGTTGCCGTGCTGCTTGCCGGGGCGGTTGTTGCGGCCGTGATGGTCAGCGCGGCACTGAGCTGGCGGGCTTGCCCGTCAACTCCCACACCATCAATGACAATGCTGTGCTGACCGGGAGCAACACCTGCCGGCAGGGTCACGCTCAAGGTCACAACACCCTGAGCATCCACCGTGGCGGTACCCAAGACAATCGGGGTGGAATGCAGGGTGAAGCTAGCACTCGTTTCCGGCTTGAAGCCATCGCCAGTGATGGTGAGCTTGCCACCGGCAACGACACTGCCAGCACTCAACACGATCCCACCAGCCGGCACCGACGCGCTCGGCGTCACACTCGGGGTTGCCGACGCACTGGGCGACGTGGACGGCGAGGCGCTCGGCGTCGCCGTGGGCGTGGCCGTCGCTGTCGGTGTGGCCGACGGCGTTGCCGAGGGCGTTGCCGTCGCAGTGGGCGTCGGTACAACATCGCCAACGTAGGGTCCACTGCCAACGGCGCCCGTGGGCCGCAATCCCAACTCGTAAACAACGGGCCCGGCAGCTGCGGCCCGGGCGGCCCCGGACTTGAACAGGACCCGAACGCCGGAGATGTTTACCTGCGTCAGTTGGGCTTCCTGGAAGCTGACCGCCGGGTTCAAGGCACCCACGGTGACCCATTCGTCGTCGGACTTGACCTGCAAATCACCGGCGATGCGCCCCACCACCGCCACGGATTGCATGGCGGCAGGTGCATCCAAAACGTGCGTCAGATGTGACCCGGCAACAGGCTCCGTGGCCGCCTCGAAGGCGGTGCTGATGGTGGCATCGAAGGCACTTGCCGGACCAGTCCCATTCGCGCCAGCCAAATCGGTGGTGAGCTTCTGGGTTGCTTCGAAGGCTTGGAATTCGCGGATCTTCACCCACTGGCTGCCCGCGTTGGCGGCAGCGGCCACCAAGCGGATGTAGCGGGCACTGACGGGGGCGTCAAAGTTCGCCTCGATGCGCGGTTTGCTTTGGAAGGTGCCGGCGGCGGTCCATGTGGCGTTGTCCGTGGAGTACTCAACACGCGCGTTGTAGATCATGTCGCCGGTCTGGGTGTCTGAATCGGCCTGCTGGATCAGCACCTTGCCCACCTGCTTCGTGGCTCCCAAATCAATCGTGACGGAGGAACCAACAGCCGGGGGAACGCTTGACCACCAGAGGGTGCTGGCGTTGCCGTCAACCATTTTGCCCGGGGTGTTCTGTTGGTAGGTGGCCATGGAGGAGGACGCGGTTGCTGGGAAGTTGTTGGCGGCGGCCACGGGAGTCAGCTTCAGCCAGGTGTTGTAGCGCCCCTGGGCAGCGGTGGTGAACTGCTCAAACACGCCGTCACCCACGGAGGGGACGATCTGGTTGGGCGTGATGCCGATGTTGTTCGGCCCCACATCGGGCACTGTGGCGCGCTTTGCCAAGGCCATGTCAGCATTGGCTTCGAGGGCTGAATCGGTCGCGACAACGCCGTTGCCGGACTTGATGGCAAGCAGCATGGAGATTTGCTTGTCCATGGCCGTGGCCCACTGTGCGGCCGCGTCAATCCACGGCTTGGAATCGTCATAGAAGCCCTTCATGGCCATGGTTGCCAGGGTTGCGGGGCCCGCCTTGATGATGGCCAGGCGGTCCTGCAGCGGCTTCATGCCCGCCAGGTTTCCGGCGTCGTATGCGGTCCAGAAGGCGGCCACATCGGCGCTGAGGGCCGGAGCTGTCTTGGAGTCGGGGCGGTAGGGCTTCCAGCTCTGGTTCAAGTCAACGAACGTTTCCAGGGACTTGCGGACAGCAGCGTCGGTACCGGCAAGCTCGGTGATGATGGCGGACTGCGTGGTGGCCGCGTTGTAGGCGGGGCCGTTCCACGAGTAGTCGCCAAAGCCAGCCAGGGCGATCATGGAGGCGTAGCCCTCGATCATCGGGTTGGAGGTGATCCCGTCAATGTGCTTGTACAGGTTGGGATCGCGCCCTTCCACCGGGTTCAGGAACAGGCGCCCGCGCTGGCCGTCGTTGACCGGCAGGTTGTCCCAGATGTAGAAGTGCTCGGCGTTGTAGCTCTCCACTGCCCGGGTCACTGACTGTTCGGTGATGGTGTTGGAGAAAACGCCCTCGCCCGTCCACTGGATCAGGATGGAATCATCTGTGGCCAGGCCAAACTGATCCTTGTAGGGATCCTCGGCGGAGCCGTTGTAGTTGGTGGGAACTGTCTGCAGCGGCTGCAGATTGTGCACCTTGACGTAGTCGTTGACAATGCGGTTGAGGTAGAACGCCTGGCCGTCGGCCAGCTTGCGGAATCCGGAGCTGGTGAACTTGGCCTTGTCCGCGGCGCAGTTCAACACTGGGTTGATGTCGTCCAGGGCAATGTAGAAGCTGCTCACGCCAATGTTGCGCAGCTGCTCAAACTTGGCCACGGTGGCGGCGAAATCGTTGTTGTCCGAGTAGCAGACGTCGTTGCCCGGGGACAGGGCAAAGGTGAAGTTCACGTGGTTGGCGTTGGCCTCGTCCACGAGCTCCTTCAGGTCGGCCAGTTCCGCTGCGGGGTAGAGGTCGCGCCACTGGGCGCGCAGGTAGTTGTCGTCCTTGGGCGTGTAGATGTAGGTGTTCATCTTGTGCTTGCCGTAGAACTCCAACTGGTCCAGGCGGGCCTGGTGCGACCACGGAATGCCGTAGAAACCTTCAATGCCGCCACGGATGGACATGAGCGGGAAGTCCTTGACGGTCATGGCGGGGGCGGCTCCGTTGGCCACCACCTGACTGAGACTCTGTACGGCGTAGAAGGTGCCCGTGGCATCCTTTCCGTTGAGCACCAACGTGGGTTTTCCGGCATTGTTTCCGGTGGCAATCACATATCCTTCGGCGGCGAGGGCGTCGGCGCCCATTGCACCAACTGCTGTGAGGGCCGCCGGCAAGGCGGGGTTGTTGGCTGTGGTGCCAAGAAATACCGTGGCACCCGTGGAGGCTGCGGCATCAACGAACGTGGCCGTTCCGCCAGCCTTGTTGATGACTTGGCCTAGAAGATTCTTTGCGGCCGCGTCGGTTGTGGCACCCACGGCGACTTTGACGGAACCCGTCAAGGGAACGGAGACGCCAGTGGTGTTGACTTCCTGCGGTGTGGGCAGGATGCCCTGCGGCGTTGTGGCCGCCTGGGCTGTTGGCAGGGTATCTGGAAGTAACGCCGCCACGCCACCTCCCGCAATGATGGCCAGAGCCAATGCCCCGGTGGCAACGTTCTTTAGAGCACGTTTCACACTTCCCCCTCGGTAGTTCCGCAAGCAGCTGACCATACATCTATGTTATGGATCACACATTTCTGCCAATTGGTGGCAACTCTACGGAGATTTCAAGGGAAGCGTCAATTGATTACGTACGACATTTGCTCGCCATCAACGAACAAATGGGCGCCGCAAAACCGCCGCTCGGAAGCGCCGTGAAGCGCCGGCCCAAGCCCGAGGCGCTAGGCTGAACCCAAGGTATTTGCCCGGCATGGGTCAGCCCTGCACAGCTAAGGAGCACTTCATGAACATCGTCTACAAATTGCTCGGCACAGGCGTGAGTCTCGGAGCTGGTTTTGTGGCCAGCAAGCTGGTGGACACGGTTTGGGAGAAAAGCACCGGAAACAAGCCACCCAAAGACGGTACGGACCTGGAAAACAGCCTGCGTTCAGCCCTGACGTTTGCGTTGGTGTCTTCGGCAGTGGCAGCCATCATTCAGGTCATTGCCGGCCGAACCACTCAAAAGGCCATCGCCCGCTTCAGCCAGCATCCCGAAGAGGTCTAAAAGAGGTCGAGGCGCGGCCGCCAGCGCCCCAAAAAATGAATCTGAACGTACAGTTGATGCCGATGTTGTTGTTAAACATCGGCATCAACTGTACGTTCGGCAGGCGGATTAGGTTTTGCGCTCACCTTCAACGGCCGCGGCAACAACCTGCTCCAGCTCGTCAACGCTGAGAAGTTCCGGGCGGCGGTGCTTGGTCCTGTAGCCGGCACGGCCCACCATATGGGCGGAGACGGGCACCGTGAGCAGCTGAAAGAGCCACGCCACAATCAGGATCGGCAGCAGCGACCACAACCGCATCTGCAATCCCAGGGCGGAGAGCATGAGCAACAGCCCCAAGACCTGCGGCTTGGTGGCTGCGTGCATGCGGCTCATCAGGTCCGGGAAACGCAGCAGGCCAATGGCGGCCGCAAGGCTCATCAGAGCCCCGCCCAGCAGGCAAATCGCCGTCAACGTATCGATCAGGACGTTCATCCGTCTTCCTTCCTGTGGGCCACAAAGCGCGCCACGGTGACCGAGCCGATGAAGCCGATGACTGTCAGGACCACCAACAGCGCCAAATTGTCGGTGTGCTTGTTCATGGCCATTTCTGTGGCCAGGCAGGCACCGAAAATGGCCAACAAAACGTCTGCCGCAATGACCCGATCCAGCAGGGAGGGCCCGGCGGCAATGCGGTAAATGGTTCCGGCAGCGGCCACCGCGAGTATTGCGGCAACAATGATGACAACAATGCCCATGGCGGTCATTTTTCCTCCTGCGCAGACGTAGCGGGCACTGCGGGGGCAATGTGGGTCACCATGGGGGCACCGGCGGCTTCCGCCTTGAGTGCGGCCAACTCTTCCTTGGTGCCCATCACCCGGATCAATCCGGCCTCAATGTCCTGGATCCCGCGGCGCACCTGTTCAACGGCTGCCGGGGTTTCCACGTTCATGGCGTGAACATAGAGCGTTGCCGTGCCACGATCCACCTCAACCACCAGGGAACCCGGGATGAGGGAGAGCACATGCCCCACGGCCGTCATGAGCAGGTCAGAGCTGCTGCGCAACGGTACGGCGATAACCGCGTTGCGAATCCGCGGGCCCTTGGTCAAGGCCCAAAACAGAACCTGAAAACTGGCCACCGTGACTTCCTTGATGAACCACAGGGCAAACGTCAGAGCACGCAGCACGTTGAAGCGTCCACTGAGTTCCACCGGCGGCAGGTAAAAAGCGCGTGAAACACCAATGGCAATCAAGGCGCCAAAGAGCAGGTTCCCGGCACTGAAGTCCTGCCACAAGGCACCCCACACCACAACAAGCCACACCAGCAGCGGCAGTTTCTGCATGGCAGTTCCGTTGCGTTTCATTTTTATGCCCTGGCTCACGGCTTGCCCGCCCCCTGCCCGAGGACGGCTTCAATGTAGGCGGTCCGTTCCAACATGCTGGTGGCTGCGTCCTGGCTCAGGTCAAAAAGCGGCCCGGCAAAAACGGTCATGGCAAGGCCGAGCACCACCAGACCCATGGTGGAGTAGATCATCATTTTTGGCAGGATGGGCACCTCGTCCTCACCCGAGAATCGCCCCTCCGTGGCGTCCACATGCTTGCTGGTGCGCAGCGCCCGCATGCTTTCACGCCCACTGGCATCGGGTGCGGTGGAGAGCAGTACGGGGTCTGGGTCTTCGGCGTCTGCAGTGCTGCGCCAGAACACACGGTTCCACACGCGAGCCACCACCAGCAGGGTCAACAGGCTGGCAACCACACCGCCCACCACCAGTGCATAGGCCAGCGGCGAGCCATTGGCCACGCCGGCCTGCAGGAGCCCCAACTTGCCCAGGAAACCGGAGAACGGCGGGATGCCGGCCAGGTTCATGGCGGGGATGAAGTACAGCACGGCCAGGATGGGCGAAAGCTTGGCCAGCCCGCCCAGGCGCATGATTGAGGAGTTGCCGCCGCGCCGCTCCACCAGGCCCGTCACCATGAACAGCGAGGTTTGGATGGTGATGTGGTGGATGACGTAGAAAATGGTGGCGGCGAGGCCAATCACCGATGAGAGTGCGACGCCGAAAATCATGTACCCAATATGGCTCACCAAGGTGAAGGACAGCATACGTTTTATGTCCGTCTGGGCTATGGCGCCCAGAATTCCCACCACCATCGTCAGCAACGCCACCACAAGGAGCACAGAGTTGAAATGGTCGGTGGGAAAGAGCAGCGTTTCTGTGCGGATGATGGCATAGACACCCACCTTGGTCAGCAAACCGGCGAACACGGCTGTCACGGGAGCGGGCGCTGTGGGGTAGGAGTCGGGGAGCCAGAAGGAGAGCGGGAAGACTGCGGCCTTGATGCCGAACGCCACCAGCAGGAGCACATGAAGCAGGTGCTGTGTGCCCGGATCCAGCTCACCGAGCTTGATGGCCAGATCGGCCAGGTTGACTGTTCCCGTGGCGCCATAAATCATGGCTATCGCGATCAGGAACAGCAGCGAGGAAACCACACTGACCACAACGTAGGTGATGCCGGCCCGGATACGCGATCCGGTCCCGCCAAGAGTCATGAGCACGTAGCTGGCCGTCAGCAAGATCTCAAAGCCCACGTAAAGGTTGAAGAGGTCGCCGGCCAGGAACGCGTTGGAAACTCCGGCCACCAGGATCAAGTAGGTGGGGTGGAAGACGGAAACTGGTCCGCTTTCCTCACCGTCGGCGGCACCCTGCCCAGTGGCGTAGGCGAGGACAGCCAGGCTCACGGCGGAGGAGACAACCAGGAGCAGGGATGAGAACTGATCGGCCACCATGACAATGCCAAAGGGCGGGGCCCACCCGCCCAATTGCACGGCTATGGGTCCGGAATGCCACACGTTGGCCAGGACATAAACTTCCAAAGCCAAGGTGATGGTCAGGGTTCCGAGGCTGACGCGGCGCTGGGCACGGGGATGGCGGATGAGCACAAACGCCCAGGCGGCACCCAGGAAGGGCAGGACTACGGCAAGTGGAGCCAGGCTGGCAACATTCATTCCTTCTCCTCCTCCGGCGATTCAACCTCTGGTTTGTCCAGGACCGGCGACTTGGGGTGGATGTCCTTCTCGGCGCGCTTTGCATCCAAGGCGTCAGTCACTCTTTTGGGCCGGATACCTGGAATTGTCTCGCGCTTTCCTAGTGGCTGGTTGTTCTCATGGAAGTCGGAGACCTCAATGGCAATCTCGGAATCCTCCTCGTCGTCGTACAGCTCCTGCATGGCCACGCGGATGTCCTCCTGGTCCACCTGGATGTGGTCGGCGCGGCTGAGGAGCCATGACCTGTAGATCAAACTGAGCATGAAAGCTGTCACGGCGAAGGAAATCACAATGGAGGTCAGGATGAAGGCCTGCGGCAGGGGATCGTTATATTCGCTGGAGGGAATGTCTTTGTTGAAGATTGGGGCCAAGCCGGCATAGCCGCCCGTGGTGAGCAAGAGGATATTGGTGGCGTTGGCCAGCAACATCAAGCCCAGCAGAACCCGCGTCAGGCTCCGCTCCAGCAGCAGGAAGAGCCCCACCGCATACAGCACGCCCATCACCAACAGCAGGGTTACGTTGATGCTCACTTGGCCACCTCCAACGGCTCGTCATCCTGAATCAGCTCGACGCCGTCCATGCCATCCTCTTCATGCTGGTCAATCTCGGAGCCCAAGCTGCGCAGGACATCAACGACCAAACCAACAACCACCAGGTAAACGCCTACGTCAAAAAGCGTTGACGTCACAAACTTCACGTGCCCAAAGATGGGCAGATCGAAGGCGATGATGGCGCTCTGGAATATTTCGCCACCGAGGAACAGCGGCCCCAGTCCTGTCAGGGCCGCGACGGTCAGGCCCAGGCCCAGGAGGGTTCCGGCGGAGATCCTGGTGGCCTCGGCCAGTTCAAAGCGGCCACCGGCCAGGTATCGGATGGTCAGGGCCAGGCCCGCCACCAGCCCGCCGGCGAACCCGCCGCCGGTGCCGTTGTGGCCGGCCAGCAAAAGGTAGATGGAAATGACAATGATGCTGTGGAACACCAGCCGTGTCACCACTTCAATGATGATGGAGCGGCGTTCCGGAGCCAGCGTGCGCCCAGCCACGAGCCAGGGGTTGCCCGGTGACGCTGCAAAACGCTTGGCTACCTGAACGGTTGGTTCAAAGGCGGCAGCCTGCAGCTTGCCAACACTTCCGGTGGCCACGGTCTCCGCCCGCGGAAGACGCTGACCCCGCCCCCGCACAAAGATCAGGCTGGCAACACCTGTGGCCGCGATGGCGAGCACCGAAATCTCACCGAAGGTGTCCCAGGCGCGAATGTCCACCAGCGTCACGTTGACAACGTTGAGCCCGCCACCACCTTCATATGCCATGATGGGCATATTCAGGCTGACGGGATCATGAATGCGCGATCCCATGGCCACGACGGCCACAACCACCATGGTGGCGCCAAAGGCAATGCCAATGATCAACCGGGCAACCTTGTGGCTGCCTGCCGTGCGTTCCAAAAGGCTGGCCGGGAGGGAACGCATCGCCAGCACAAAGGCCACCAAAATAATGGTTTCAACGAGCATCTGGGTCAGGGCGAGGTCCGGGGCGCCCTGCAGCGCAAAGATCAGCGCAATGCCATAGCCCGTCACCGAGACCATCAGGACGGCCATGAACCGCTTGCTGGCCCTGGCGGCGGCAATGGCGCCAATGACAATCACTGCCCCGGCCAGGAGCTGGAAGGGTGAACCCGGATCCACAAAGTAGAGGTCGTCGCTCCAGTGCTGCTCGGTCAGGAAAAGCACTGCAAGGACCGAGCCAATGGACGTGGACAAGATGACGGCCAGGTAGAAGAACAGGGAACCACGCTGGGTGCGGCCCGTGACCCAAATGGCCAGCCTGTCCAGCACAACGATGGACTGGCGGTAGCCGCGCTCAAAATCAACCATGGCAGGGATGCTGCACTGGAACGCTTCCACCTTGTTGCGCAGCAGGAACATCGCCGTGCCGGCTGCAACAACTATGGCGCTCAAGCCCAAGGCAGGGGTGAATCCGTGCCACAACAAAAGATGCATGCCCTGCGGGTCATAGGCCGGAAACTGGTCGCTATAGGGTTTGACCCAGCCTTCCACGAGCTGCGGGACGAACCCGTAGGCCACAGTGAGCAGGCTCAGCAGGGCGGGTGCAGCCAGGAAGAGCCAGCTCACGGGCTTGAACACCGTGGCCATGCCCTTGGACTTACGCGCAAAACCGCCCCACATGAACCTGGCACTGTAGGCGAAGGTCAGCACCGCGCCAAGCACTATGCCCACCAGGACGGTCCAGCCGATGACGGGGCCGCCCGGGCCATATTCTGCCGAGGCAATGAACGCCTGGAAGATGCCCTCCTTGGCAATAAACCCCGCCAGCGGCGGCAGGCCCGCCATGGAAGCCGCAGCGATCAGTGCCACCATGCCCAGCGCCGGCGCGGATTTGAAGACCCCTGACAATTCGCGGATGTCACGGGTTCCGCTTTGGTGGTCGATGATGCCCACCACCAGGAAGAGCGCGGCCTTGAACAGGCCGTGGGCCAACACCATGGCCATGCCCGCCATGGCCGCCTCCCGGCCGCCCAGCCCAACCACCAGGGTCAGGAAACCCAACTGGCTGACTGTTCCGTAGGCCAGAATGAGTTTCAGATCGTACTGGCGCAGCGCCCGCCAGCCGCCAAGGAGCATGGTGCCCAGGCCCAGCACCACAATCATGAGCTGCCAGTATTCGGTCTGTGAGAATCCCGGCGCCAGGCGGGCAATGAGGTAGATGCCGGCCTTGACCATGGCGGCAGCATGCAAATAGGCACTGACGGGTGTGGGGGCAGCCATGGCGCCGGGCAGCCAGAAATGGAAGGGCAGGAGCGCCGACTTCGTTACGGCACCCACCAGGATCAGGGCTATGCCAACCTCCAGCACCACCCTCGCAGTGCCGGCGGCCGCCAACAGCTCCGGGGCCTTGGCCAGGACGCCGGAGATGCTGTAGGTGCCGGCGCTTTCCCCCACCATGATTAGGCCCACCAGCATGGCGAGCCCGCCAAAGGTGGTCACCATCAGGGCTTGCAGGGCGGCGCGCCGGGCCGCGATGCGGGTGCGCGCGTAGCCGATGAGGAGGTACGAAAGAACAGTTGTCAGTTCCCAGAAAACAAACAAAAGAATGAGGTTGTCGGCCGTCACCAGCCCAAACATGACCCCCGCAAAGGCCAGCAGTTGGGCACCAAAGCCGCCCAGGCCGGCGTCGTCCGTCTTGAAATACCTGGCGCAATAGGCCAGAACCAGGGCACCCACACCCAGGACTAGTAGCGACATCAGCCAGGACAGCTGGTCCATGCGGAAGGTGAGGTTCAAATCCAGGACGGGGATCCAGGGGATGTCCAGGGTGGGGCTGGGGGCCGTGACCGAGTACACGTTTTGGTACTGCGCCAGGAGCCACACAAAGCTGGCCGCGGGAACGGCGGCGAGGACGTAGAAGGCTGCTCTGCCCCAGCGGGCGAACAAAATGGGCGCGATAAGGGCCACAATGAAATGCGCACAGAGGACAAACAACACTAAGGGCTCCGCATGTTTCGGGCTGGAAATGAGCGAATCACGGGGGTATACAGTCGGTTCCCGACCCTTCAACCCTACCAAGGCCACCGCGTGTTCCATGCCGCGAGAGCCGTGGGGCGGCTCAGAGGGCGGCGGCGCCGGCTTAATGTTCCATCGGCGTATCCTCGCTGGACCACTGCTGCAGATAGCATGTGGCGTATGACGAACCCTCCCCCGGCTGCCGTGTTACCTCCCGCAGCGAACGCTAAGACGCCAGGTACTCCCTGGCAAATAGTGGCATGGTCCATGTGGGACTGGGGCGGGGCAGCCTTCAACGCTGTCATGACCACCTTTATTTTCACCGCCCTCTACCTGACGGGTGACGATTTTGGTGGGGCAGACAAGGCCACGGCAACGCTGGCCTTTGCCCTATCCATCTCCGGTTTCGCCATCGCCTTGCTGGCCCCCGTGGCCGGGCAGCGATCGGACCACAGCGGGCGGCGCAAACTGTGGCTGGGCGTCAACACGCTCATTGTGGTGGCACTGACGGCGGCGTGCTTCTTTGTGCAACCCCACGAGTCCTATCTGCTTTTTGGCTGCATGCTCATTGCCGCCGGCCACGTGTTCTTTGAACTGGCCGGCGTGAACTACAACGCCATGTTGCTGCAGATCTCCACCAAGAAGACCATTGGCCGGATCAGCGGTTTTGGTTGGGCCGCCGGCTACCTGGGCGGCATCGTGGCCTTGCTGGTTGTGTACTACGGACTGATCAAGCCCGAGGTTGGGTTGTTTGGCATCACCAGCGCGGATGGCATGACGTACCGTGCGGTGGCCGTGTTCTCAGCCCTGTGGATCTTGATCTTCTCCATCCCGGTGTTCCTGGCCATCCCCGAAACCAAGCCCGACCCAAATATGCCGCACGTGGGATTCTTCCAGTCTTACCGGGAGCTTTTCCGCACCATCGTGCGCTTGGGCAGGACCGCCCCGCACACCCTGTACTTCCTGATTTCCAGCGCCATCTTCCGCGACGGGCTGGCAGCCATCTTCACCTTTGGCGCCGTCCTCGCCGTGGGTTCCTTTGGTTTCGAAACGGGTGACGTGCTCATCTTTGCCATCGCCGGAAACGTCATTGCCGCCGCGGGCGCCCTCTCCGCCGGCTTCCTGGATGACAAATTTGGCCCCAAGGCTGTCATTGTCACCTCGCTGATCGGCATGCTGATCTCCGGGACGGCCCTGCTGTTCCTGGACGGCAAGAACGCGTTTTGGGTCTTCGGGCTGATTCTGTGCTTGTTTGTGGGCCCGGCGCAATCCTCGGCACGAACGTTCATGGGGCGGCTGGCCCCCGAGGGCCAGGAGGGCGAAATGTTCGGCCTTTACGCCACCACGGGGCGGGCCGTTTCCTTCCTGGCGCCGCAACTGTTTGGGCTGGCCATTGTGATTTTTGGGGCCCAGCGCTGGGGCATCATCGGCATTCTGGTGGTGCTGCTGCTGGGCCTGCTGCTGCTTCTGCCGGTCAAGGCCCCGCCGCACGGCGCAGCCGCCTAGCCTTTAAATGCTCGACGGCGGCCGGTCACCTTCCCTAGGGAGGTGACCAGCCGCCGTCGTTCCCCAACCGCTCGCACTACTCGCAAGTCCTCAGGCTCTCCCCTTTGCCAGCTCGCTGGGCGAGCAGGCAATGGGGCCCCTCGAGCCTGTGGCTCCACGCAGCGGGACCCTCGCGGTCGTGGGCCCAGCCACTAAATCTTGGTGACGTGGAAATTCTGGAACGATCGTGAGGCGGTGGGGCCGCGCTGTCCCTGGTAGCGGTTCAGGTACGGGCCCGTACCGTAGGGGTTTTCCGCCGGTGAGCTGAGCTGGAAGAAGCACAGCTGGCCAATCTTCATCCCTGGCCAGAGTTTGATGGGCAGGGTTGCCACGTTGGAGAGTTCCAAGGTGATGTGGCCGGAGAAGCCTGGATCGATGAAGCCGGCCGTGGAGTGCGTGAGCAAGCCCAGGCGGCCCAGCGAGGACTTTCCCTCAAGGCGGGCGGCGACGTCGTCGGGCAGGGTCACGGTTTCGTAAGTGGAGCTTAGGGCGAACTCGCCGGGGTGCAGGATGAACGGTTCGTCCGGATCAACTTCCACCATGCGGGTCAGATCCGGCTGTTCCTCGGCCGGGTCAATGTGGGCGTAGCGGTGGTTGTCAAAGAGCCTGAAGAACCTGTCAATGCGCACATCAACACTCGATGGCTGCACCATGGCAGGGTCATAGGGGTCCAAGACAATGCGCTTGGCAGCAATTTCGGCACGTATGTCGCGGTCAGAGATCAGCACCCTCTAAAAATAGCGCATTTTGGCTTGGCAACCCTTCTGCGGCCGGCCCTTGGCACCGCCCATGCTTCGGCCGGGACTATTTCCGCCCCGTTCCTTGTTTTAACGTGGGGTATTCCCGCAACGGCACAGCTAAGGTAAGAGTCATGAATATTGAAGAGACACCTCTTCCAGGAATTGGTGTTCGCCGGGAGCTGCGGCTCTCCTCCGGGCGTCGCGTGGGTGTTGTGACGCACCGTGACGGCCAAACCGAGCTCATTCTTTCCCGCGTTGACGATCCTGACGCGTGCGCGGCATCCATTCCACTCAGCGCCGAGGAAGCCGCAGGCCTGGGCTCCCTGCTGGGTTCAGCCCAGCTCATTGCCCAGCTCAGCGCCGAACAGGAAAACCTCTCCGGCGTGACAACGCACCAAATTTTGATCCGCAAAGGCTCGGCGTATGCCGGCCGGCCGCTGGGGGACACCCAGATGCGCACCCGGACAGGCACCTCCATTGTGGCGTTGCTGCGCGACGGCGACGTGATTGCTTCACCGCGACCTGACGAGGCCCTGCACGTGGATGACCTGGTTGTCATTGTTGGCACCGATGAGGGACTGGCAGAAGCTGCACTAATTTTGCAGTCCCGATTGTAGCCCTGCATGGACGGGACGGCACTTTCACTGCTCCAGCTCGGCTTAGTCTTTTTCGGGCTCGGTTTCTTGGGTCGTCTTGCTGGGCGCATCGGGATGTCACCGGTGCCTCTCTACCTCTTGGGCGGGCTGGCCTTTGGCCATGGCGGTTTCGTCACCTTTGCCGGCATCGAGGACTTCGCCCACATCGCCAGTGAAATTGGCGTGATCCTACTGCTACTTATGCTCGGCCTGGAATATACGGCGCAGGAACTGGTCACGGGTCTGCGGCAGTCATGGATGGCTGGGCTGGTGGATCTGGTGCTGAACATGCTCCCGGGCATTGCCGTGGCCCTGATTCTTGGTTGGGGGCCTGTGGGGGCACTGGTCATGGCTGGGGTCACCTACAGTTCCTCCTCCGGCATCATTGCCAAAGTGTTGGGCGATCTTGGCCGCCTGGGCAACCGGGAAACCCCCGTGGTGCTGTCCATCCTGGTCTTTGAGGACCTTGCCATGGCCGCCTACCTGCCCATCCTGACGGCTGTCCTGGCCGGGGTATCGTTCGTGGGCGGGCTAACCGCCTTGGGGATTTCCCTGGCTGTCATCACGGCGGTATTGGTGGGGGCACTGCGCTACGGACACCTGGTATCCAACGTTTTGGACAGCCCCGACAGGGAGTCCTTCCTACTCAAGCTTCTGGGGGCCGCGCTGTTGGTGGCTGGTCTGGCGTCAGCCTTGCAGGTTTCGGCCGCCGTGGGCGCATTCCTGTTGGGAATCGCCATTTCAGGCGGTACGGCCGAGAACGCCACCCGCGTGTTGGAACCTCTGCGCGACCTCTTCGCCGCCATGTTCTTTGTCCTCTTTGGCCTCAACACCGATCCCCGCACCATCCCGCCCGTGCTGGGCGTTGCGCTGCTGCTGGCGCTGGTCACCACCATCACCAAGGTGGCCACGGGCTGGTGGGCTGCCGGTCGCCAAGGAATTGGCGTGCCCGGGCGGGCTCGGGCCGGTGCCGCGTTGATTGCACGCGGCGAGTTTTCCATAGTGATTGCCGGGCTGGCCGTCGCCTCTGGTGTTGTGCCGGTGGAGCTGGCAGCACTTGCCACCACGTATGTGCTCATCATGGCCGTGAGCGGACCGGTGGCCGCCAGGTATGTGGAACCCGTTGTGGCGCTGTTCCAGGGTAAAAAACCGGAGCCGGTGTTCTAGTAGAGGCATTTTCGCCGTCACGAACGTTGCGGCCAGGTCCAATTGACGCCGCACAGTCGTATGATGAGAGCAACCGCGGGCCACAGGCCCCACCGGGACTACTTCAAGGAGAACATGATGGCTTTTGGACGACGTAACCGTCCCTCCCTTCTGGGGACCGCCGCACGCACAGCCGTTATTGCCGGAACGGCCACGGCCGCCAGCAACGCTGTCAACGCCAAGGCCGCCGGAGCGCAGGCCGCCCAGCAGCAAGCCGCCGAGCAGGCCGTGTTGGCACAGCAGGCACAACTGGCACAGTCGCTGCCTGTTCCCGTGGCCGCCGCACCAGCCGATGACTTGTTGAGCAAGTTGGAGCGCTTGGCCGCCTTGCACGCATCCGGCGCCCTGACTGACTCCGAATTTGCTGCCGTCAAGGCCTCCATTATTAGCTAATTGGCCCACGACGGCCGAGAACAGCGGCCCGGCGACGCTGCACGGGCGAAATGCCGGGCCGGTTAGTGCGTGTCAATGGTCCACAGCACCCTTGCGCACGGGCTAGAATCAATACCGGAACAAGGCAGCTTCGGCTGGCGATGTTCCAATGCGGGCGGGACTGGCTAATAATCCTCCCAGCCCCTAGAACACACGACAGACAAAGTGACCACGAAACGCGGTACGCCTATTTTGGGAACGCGTTCGGCAAACTGGGTCAGAAAAAGCCAACTCAATTATCTGGCATTCTTAATCCATGACCATCGAATCATGGCTCCCCTTTGGCCAACAAGACGACCCGCAGAAGCTCTACAGTGCCCTCCACGAGGGAGTACCTGAGTGGATGAGTAAATCCATTAGAGCATGGCAGCAGGAAATCTTGGAAATAGTCTTCGACACCGAAGACAACGTCATAGGTCGTTTTCACAGCATTGAGCAAGAATTGCGTACAGCAATCGATATTCCCCAGAACCCAACCGCCTACGGTCTCGGGGCCTCTGTGATCTCTCATTTTCAGTCTAGTGGGGATGAGTTGGTTCTAACTGACTACCTTTTGTCGATAGCTGACATAGAAAACCTCGGCGGTTGGGAATCGCTACAGGAGGAGATGAAAAAGAAGGACCACCTTTTTGGACGGCTAGACTCCACCCTGAAGAAGTCCGGCTCAAAATGGACCATTGGCATACGCGCGGCAAGCAGGATTGGGCTGATCCAACGTGTACCAGAAGGAGTTCAGATCGCGGCTAATGAAACAATGCGCAGTGCGAGTCATGCAGGACGACGGCTCGCAGAGGCTTGGGGAGCCGTATTCGGAATTAACCCAGACCCTTCCCGCGCATACTCGCTCGCCGTCAAGGCTGTAGAAGACGCCGCGATTCCTGCTGTAAGCCCCAATAACACCCACGCCACTTTAGGCACGATAATTTCGCAAATGAGGGACACTGGTGACTGGGCGCTCCCACTTCAGCGGGAGGATCAACACGCCACCACCAGCGCCACATTGCTATCCATGATGAAGATGCTCTGGGCAGGGCAAGCAGACCGTCACGGCGGACATCACGACCCTACTTTGGTGATCACGCAGGAAGCGGCGGAAGTTGCTGTTATGGCTGCTGCAACGCTCGTGCAGTGGTTCGCTTCGGGCGCTGTCGCTCGCCGGGGGTCATAGCCGGAATTCACGGCACATCAGAACGCCAGCCAGTCGGAGTCTGGCGGTAGGCTTACCAAACCGGAGGAAATTTCTCCAGACATCCGCGCGCTAAACTAGTAGCAATGAACGCGCGGGCATCAAAGCTGATTGGAGGGGACTCATGCTGAAGGCAAAAGAAGTTGCCGAATGGTTCGTCAACTGGGCAGCATCTGAGGAGGACTCCTCCGATCTGACCAACATGAAGCTCCAGAAGGTCCTTTACTACGCGCAGGGTCATCACCTCGCACGCTACGGTACTGCTCTCTTCCCGGAACAAATCGAGGCATGGTCCCACGGCCCCGTGGTTGCTTCTGTCTACGGTTCCTATAAGGACTTCGGAAGCGCACCTGTGTCGTCCAAGGACTTCAACTTCAATTGGGACAACTTCACTCCGGAACAACACAGATACTTGGCGACCATCTGGAACAGCTATGGTGGGTTCACTGCGGCAAAGCTTCGCAACATGACTCATGATGAAGCCCCGTGGAAAGAAAATTTCCGCGAGAACGAGAATCGCAAGGTAATCCCGGTACCAGATATCGCAAGGTACTTCGCAGCCCGAGCTTCCTAGCTGGTGTCGAAGAGTAAGGGTACGCGACCTACCGGCACCACCGCGACGGTTCCAGTTGTAGAGGCTATCAACTACGACAAAGAGCACCCCAAGTTCTGCTTCAGGTATACCCAAAATGGGAACTGCCCGGATGACTTGAGCAAAGATCAGCAAATCGCTCTCGTTCTCACGCTCCATAGACTTGCGCAGATTGACTGGGCAACCATCAAAAGCACTGGACGGCAAGCCTTAGGTACGGAGTTCATTCCTGCCAGAAAAATAAACGTCACCGTCCCAGCAAAGTTTGACGACGAGGACAAATTCATGTTCTTCCGGTACCAAGGGAAATTGCCAGTCGGAGGCGTAAGAATACAGGACGTCTTTCACATTCTATGGGTCGCTAAGGACTTCACGGACGTATACAGGCACTAGGTCGGCCTTCTGAGCAGTGGCGCAATGAAGGAGCACCCGCAAAATGGTTGCCCCTTCATTCCTCGTTGCCGCAACTCGAACCGCTTGAAATGTCAGACTTCCATGGGGCAGGATCAATCAATACAGCGCCAAAGTCCAATAAACAGTTCCAGCGCTGTGGTCGATCGCGCCTTCGATCATACTGCTACCCCTGAAGTAAAGATCGTTCAATTGAACGCCCCTGAGTAGAACATTGACGCGCAGCACTCCTTCAGGTGGCTGCTACACGTCGGCGTCTTCCTTTTCAGGTTCATTCTTACGTCGCTGGATAGCATCCATTACCCACTCGTAAGGCTTCTGGTTCTTATCATTAGCGAGGGGTCGTCCGAAGATTTTCTGAGCGAACTCCCGTCGCAGCTCGTTCGCCTCTTCCTCGTCCAATTTGGTCAAGAATGGGTCAAGAGCATTAAGGTCAAGCTGAGTTCTCCTCGCGTCCCGAGCTTCCTTCCGATGCCCCGAAGATTCGTGGGTCATGAATCCAGCACCTAGCACGATAAGCGATGAAACAGTCGCCTTAGCAATCACTTCGGTAATACTTGCTTCTTGTATTCCCGCTAAGAGCAGTGCGAGATAGATGAAGCCGCCGACTGCTGCAAGCACCGCGCCGATACTCCAGAGGACCGCAGCGCGTTCCTGTTTTGACGCATAGTCTCCGTATTCTGCGGTGATTGTGTGACGGGAAGTAGCGTCAACAAGGTTACGAGATTTTTCTTCCATCTCGATTAGTGACAATAGGTGCTCGTCTCCAGTAGAGACGATGGAAGCCGCCGCCTTATCTGCCTCCTTTTTCCAGTCACCCAACTGGTTGCTGAATGTAGCATTTTGTCCGTTAACTATTTAATCAAGGCGAGTACCTGATTGGAAATCTTTTTCTCTTCGGCAGCGATGAGGCTCCTCAGCTCTACAACTGAATCAGTAGACTCCCCTACGGCCCTGTGTAGCCATTCAACTGTTTCTTTAAGGAACTCCCGCTGCGCCTTTAGCGCTTGCTTCATTTCCACTGCGGCTTCCGTCCGGACTAGATACAAAGGGAATGGTTTCAATGCAATAACAAGTTGGTCAAGCGCCGATTCAAGATATATTCTTCGTGAAACTTCAGGGACCTCCTTAAGTACTGCCAGCTCTTGCTGCATGTCAATCAGGACGGCATACAGCGCGTCGAGCGGGGCAGCGTCACCCGTGATGCGCCAAGGATCAATGCTTCCGATGGTTCGTACGTCTGCCAGCCCGATTCTCAGATGATTGATAATCTCCACGTCTTGTACGGCGTCTTCGGTGAGATGATCAGCCGTATCGTCAAGAAGCAGCGTCGTCGTCTTCTCTGTCTTCCAAATAGCGTGGTTGTCAAATTCTTCTTGACTCAGTGCCATCGGCGTCCCCATGTCTCTTGATGCACTCGGATATCTTACGTTTTGTCGTACTGTTCAGTAGAACCTTGAAAGTCGAAGCGACCCAATCTAGGCGCTTTCCTCATCTCGTAGCTTTGCGAACAATCCTATCTTCTTTAGCAATTCGACCACCCCACCTACCTTGTTAGGGGTCTGGTCACCACGGCGTGCAGTAGACGCCGGGTGGTGTAGGGAAAGCAAGATGGAGCCGTACTTGCGCGGGCAGTACGCGCCGCGCAAAAGATCGGCAAGGCTCCAGATGAAGTTGGTGTAGTTCTTGTGGAACCAAGGCTCCCTGCGTTCACGCCCCGATGCCACCCGAATCCAGATTCCTCACCAGACATTGAGATTGGGCAGATCGACTCCTGACTCAACGGCAACAGGGAGCCTTCTCACTTGGCCCTGCCCCGCGTATAGCCCAGAGGTCTTGCCCTTTTCTCGCCGCTTTCATCATACTGACAAAAGCGAGAATTATCGTCAACTATATTGACGAATTTGAGCATAAAATTACCCAAGAACAATATCGTTGACAAATTGATTGCAGTAAATGAACGGTTGCCTAAATTGAATTCATGCTTTACTGTTCATTGCAAAGGCCCTAACTTCAGGGTCTTTTGTCATTTCTATGCATTGGACGATAAATAGACCATCAATAGTGAATACAATAAAAATGACCCCAGTTGCCTGTCGAGGTCATCTTCATAGAATTACCGGAGGTTACAGCCTGCCGGGCAAATCACAACTCATTTACAAAAGGTGGGTGATTTTATGCTACCTGTCCAGTCATCTGAATGGCAATCAAATTCCAAGCTCGCTTACAAAATCCCCGTAGATGCCATTTACTCATCGCTGATTACGAAGGCGTCTCGCCGGGAGCAACTCCTTATTCAAAGCCTTCTCCAACAATGCGATGGTGGCGAGGTCAGGAATGTTTCGCCCGTCGATGATTCCAAGAATAGTGCTGTGGGAGATGCCACCAGCCATCTTCCCCAGCTCGCGGTAGCCGATATCCAGCTTGGACATCTCAGCAACCAGAGCGTTAGCGAAGAGACGCGCGTACTCAGCAGGGACATTGCCAGTGAAGTCGGCAGTAAGCCAGTCAACACCGTCGCCAGCAACCTCAGCGGGTCGGACAGCTTTCCTTTGAGCCATGGTTCAACTGTAAACCACGTTGCCGACAGGCCCTTCATTCCGCTCCACCTCGTCGGCGCTCCGGCTGACCTCAGGAAACTCTATAGTCAAGATGCTTGTCAGAACCCACCCACTCGACGCTATAGTGGTCTATATATAGACCAGTCAGATGATTCGACGGGACCGAAAAACATGGCGATAACCAAGCCTGAGCAGGGAATTTTAGTCACAGAGGCCGTGCAAGTCGTACTCAAGCACTGGGCTGAGACAGGTGCGCTCCTTGATGAGTCACTCTTGACCTTCAAGAAGCTCTTAGATCGCTACGCGACCTTCGTTACCAATCTCGGCGCGCCAAGTCTTGCCGAACAGTCTGAAGACTTGGCGGCGCAATGGATTCGTGCGAAGGGCAGGAACCGCAAAGGCAATATTGTGGAACCAGCACTGGCGACTATGAATACCCGCCGCGCTGCACTGAGGAAATTCTTCCACGACGCAGATGCTCTTGATCTGAGCGATACCGGCCTATTCGTCAGGGTCTATGTAGCTCCCCGCACCACCGGTCTCGCCCGCCCACTGACAAAAGAAGAAGCGGAAAAGGTCTGGGCGTATGCAAATGATGCGGGAAGTAGCACCCGCCGCCCCGTCATGTTCGCCCTCTTGCTTTCCGGAGTCCACTCATCTGAGGTAGGACTGATCACCACCAGCGACGTGGATATCGCCAATCAGCGTGTCTGGGCGCACGGAAGTACCGAGCGTATCGAACCGCGCTGGGTAAAGCTTCCCGAACCGTACTTCACTGCCGTTGCTGAACGTCTTGAATACTTGCGTGGGTGGGTGCCCCCTTTTCGTAGCTTCGAGGAGTTCCAGATCACTCAAGGAACTACCCGTCGTCCAACGGGAAAATCGCAGAACCGAGCTGCATCAGCATGCAAAGAAGTATTCCGCATGGCTGGTCTGCATAACGACGCCCACGTCACACCGTCCTCAGTATCCCTCTACGCGGGTTCTCGCATGTTAATTAATGGCGAACGACTTGAAGTCATTGCCCAATTTCTCGGGTATGCATCCCTTGATTCGTGTGCAAAAGCTCTTGGGTATGACTGGAAGACGGGCGAGATCGCCTAAAAATGAGGACGAGCCATATCAGCCCCGCGCACAGTGACTTTAGCTGGAATACCAGCACCGTCGCTGACGCTGTGCTGCGCTCACCCTACATTCTTCGGATAGCTGCCAAAATACCCGCACGGGACATAGGGTGTGCGGGACGCCCCGCAGATTTCCCAGACGTGGTGTACGTCCTTTTTGCCGCACTGGCAGGCAGTTTCGGCAGTCAGCGCAAGGCTGCATCGTGGCTAGCTGAAGCAGGCAACTGGTATAAAGTGCGCAAACATGCTGAGCGCCGTTGGGGCGCTACGCTCCCGATGTTCGGACCTACACGCAGCACCTGTGGATACAACTTCCGCCGCTTGGCAGACAAGCATCACCTCGTATTTCGCGAAGAATTCCGTACGGTTGCCATCGAACAAGCGCAGCAGCAGGGGTGCCTGACTAGCGATGCACTGACTATGAACAAACCCGAACGCAGAGACGTAATTATTGCCGATGGCACGGTCCCCAAGTGCCGATTCCGCAGCAAGACCTACGAGAAACTCAGCAATGAAGGCAAGCACGTTCCCGGTGCTGCCTTCTACAAGGAAGGCGGCGAGGACGGCACTTGGGTCCACGGCATGAAGGAGCTAATCTTCTCAGTCCGCCCTGACAACTCCCCCAATACCAGAATCCTTCTCGGGACATTCCCTGTCGCAGACAAGACGTACGGCGGGGAAGCGGGGCTGACTGTGAAGGAATCGCTTAGGTACAAGAAAGAGATACCGGGCTTCCTTGGCTTCCGTTTCGACGGTGCTTTCCGGGGCGTCCACATCGACGCGCTCATCAAGGTAGGCATCAGCGTTGTAACCCCAGTTCCTAAGAGCGACAAACTGCGTTTAATGTATGAAGTGAATTGCTCGAAGTCCCACCTTCACACTCTCTATTCAATGGACGGTGACTTCTGTGAAATCGAACTTCTGGACACTGGGGAGAAGAGCGTCATCTTCTGTGAACGTCTAAAACAGACGAGTATTGCCCCAAGGTCCAAGGGCGGCAACTTTCGCGCCTACGCAGAGATCAAGCTATCTTGCGGTGCAATTCATCGGGAGCGGCTGGACATTACGCCCGAGGACAAAGACCGAGGCTTCAACCGCACAGAGCGTCTCAGGCAACACCCGCCTGAGAGCAACCACTACAAGGAAACCTATGGCTTCCGTGCTGACATCGAAAGCACAAACAACAATCTGGACTCCGGTCTATACCGCCAGCGCATGGTTGTTGATACCCCTGAACGTCAAGCACTCATCATGGTGGGATTCTGTATCTCTCGGAACGCCATGAGCCAGAAGGTTCATGAGGCAAGGGAGCGCGAACGGGCGCAATCTGATCCACCGGGCAATGCGGGTCCTAAGACCGTGGCGGCATGAGAGGCTAAGCGAAAACCAAGAAGCCCTAGATTAACCTGCCTTTGCGGCGGGTTATTTATGATTTAAGGGGTGCTTGAGGCTGATGGAGCATCTAGATGCTGCTTGTAAAGTGACTTGACCTGATTTGGTCATCCGCGCGCCTGTTCTGAGCAGCCGTCAGACTGAGGTAATGTTAATCTCGTTGTTTCGCCGGGATTATTGACCAGATTATTGGCTAGTTCCAATGCGGGCGTAGCTCAATGGTAGAGCGCTAGCTTCCCAAGCTCGATACGCGGGTTCGATTCCCGTCGCCCGCTCAGATTTTCCGCAGATGCTGTCCTCAACTTTTAGTTGGGGGCAGCATTTTTTGTGGTTGACGCTGCTTGGCTGAATGTGCTCCAAGTCATTGCGTGTAGGGTCAGGGAATAGGGCCCAGCAGGGCTCCTGCATAGAGGAGCGCAACGATGTCCGAAGATTTGCAGTCAAGCATGCCCATTTCCACCGGGCTGCGCCTGGGCGTTTTGGGAGTTTCACGCAAGCCCAATGAACGCCGGGCGCCCATCCACCCGGACCATTTCTCCCGCATCGAGGAGGACGTCCGCTCGCGCATGGTTGTCGAGGCCGGCTATGGTGTGCCGTTTGGCATGTCCGACGCCGTACTGGCCACCTTGGTGGGCACGGTGGCACCCCGTGCGGAAGTCATCGAGGGATCCGACGTGGTCCTGCTCCCCAAGCCCCAGGCCCAGGACCTGGCCGACTTGAAGGACGGCCAGATCCTGTGGGGCTGGCCGCATTGCGTGCAGGACCGGGCCATCACCCAGCTGGCCATCGAGAAGAAGTTGACGTTGATTGCCTTCGAGGCCATGAACCATTGGGCGTCCGACGGCGGTTTTGGCCTGCACGTTTTCCACAAGAACAACGAGCTGGCCGGGTATGCGTCCGTACTGCATTCACTGGCACTGACGGGTTCCACCGGGGACTACGGCCGCCGGCTCAAGGCAGTGGTCATTGGTTTCGGCGCTACCGCCCGCGGCGCCGTGACGGCGTTGAAAGCCTTGGGCATCCATGAGGTGCAGGTTCTGACCAGCCGCAGCGTGGCAGCCGTGGCAGCACCCATCCATTCGGCGGAAATGGTGCAATTTGATTTTGCCCCCGAGGCTCCGCACAAGGGATTTGTGATGCTCGAGGACGGCGATGTGCCCCTGAGTGAGTTCCTGGCCGAGGCCGATGTGGTGGTCAATTGCACCCTGCAGGACCCTAACGCCCCCATGACCTACCTGACCGAGGCCGATCTGGACGCGTTCCGGCCGGGCAGCTTGATTGTTGACGTTTCCTGCGATGAGGGCATGGGCTTTAGCTGGGCCCGTAGCACCAGCTTCACCGACCCCATGTTTACTGTGGGCAACAACATCAATTACTACGCCGTGGACCACAGCCCCAGCTACCTGTGGAACTCGGCCACCTGGGAAATTAGTGAGGCGTTGATGCCCTTCATGGAGCCAGTTCTGGCCGGCCCGGGCGAATGGGCCCACCATGACACCATTTCCCGTGCCGTTGAAATTGCCGACGGCGTCATCGTCAACCCGGCGATCCTGGAGTTCCAGGGGCGGCAGGAAACGTACCCGCATCTGCCGCTGCTTGAGTCCTAGCCCCAGGTGATCTGCTGGGCGTCACCTGTAGCGCCGCACGAGCGGGCATTCGAAGGGGTCCACTGCGCTGAGACCCACACGGTTCAGGTAGCCCACCACTATGCCGTAGGACGCCAGCAACCCGGTCTCGGTAAAGGGGATGTTGTTTTCCAGGCACACGGCACGCACCAAGGCATTGGCCCGGCGCAGTTCCGGCCGGGCCATGTCGGGGAACAGATGATGTTCCACCTGGCGGTTCAGTCCGCCCATGAGCGTATCCATGACAAATCCGCCCCTGATGTTGCGGCTGGTCACCACTTGGCGGGTCAAGAAATCCACCCGGAGGCTGGCCGCCAACACGGGCATGCCCTTGTGGTTGGGCGCGAACGACGCTCCCATGTAGAAGCCAAACACGCCCATTTGCACGCCCACAAAGGCCAGCGCCATGCCCCATGGAAGCATCACGAACAACGCTGCCAGGTACAGACCAAAACGCAGCACCAGCAGCCCAATCTCCACATACCTGAACCGGACCCCGCGCCTGCCAAACAGGGTCTTGGCCGAGTCAAGAATCAGGCTGAAGCCCAAAAAGAGGATCAACGGAAACAGCAGGTAGCCCTGATGGCGGGTGATCACAGCGGCAAGCCCCCGCTTGGTGGCTGCACCCTCCTCGTAGAACGCCACAACACCCGTCTCAATGTCGGGATCCTTGCCCACCACATTCGGGTTTTGATGGTGGGCCGTGTGTTTTTTGACCCACATGGCGTAGCTCATGCCCACCAGTAGCGGCCCCAGGATCCGGGCCGTCCAGTCATTGGCCCACCCCGAGGCGAACACCTGGTGATGGGCCGCCTCATGGGCCAGAAAGGCGAACTGGGTGAACAATACGCCCAACACTGCGGCTACCAAGAGCTGAAACCAGGTATCCCCCAGCAGCACAAAGCCGGTGCCGGCCGCGGCGAGAACCAGCAGCAGGACCGCAAAAACCAGGCCATAGAATGTTCGACGCCGGCGCATGAGTCCCGCGGCACGCACCCTTTTCAGCAGCACGGCATAAGAGGCAATGATGTGGTTGGTGCGCGGTGCCCGCCGGGGCAGAGCGCCGTCGAGGGTTATGGGTGTGTTGGGAGTTTGCATGGTGTCACCGGCGGGTCAGGGTCGACCGTCAAAGCCGGCAAAGGAAGCGAAAAGGAACTTTCGTACATTAATTTTAGTTCCGTTGGAGCCGGAAAGCTCCTCGCCAACCCTGTGAACATTGCCCACCCAATAGCTCAGCCCGCCTTGGGCACAATAAACAACGGCCGTCGGGCACTGCGCAAATTCACCCTCAGGGCCAGCTGCCCGCGCTGGGCCAGCACCAGCCCAATCACCACGGCCGCCAGCACAGTCACGCCACCGGCAAGCAGCATGGCCCACTGCACGCCCCACTGCTCGGCCAGCCAACCCATGAGCGGCCCACCCAGGGCCTGCCCGCCAATCAGCACCATGATGTACAGGCTCATGACGCGCCCCCGGATAAGCACATTCGTGGACATTTGCACCAGTTGGTTGGCGCTGGTCAAAAATAACAAGGACGCAAATCCCGCCACCACCATGACGGCGCCAAAAGTTGCCATGCTGGGCGCAAAGGCGGCCAGCATCAGCACCACACCATAGGCGCCGGCCGCGGACATGACACCGCGCAGGCGCAGCGTGGCAAAGCGGGTGGAGGCCAGCGCGCCAAAAAGTGCGCCGAGCGCAACCAAGGTGTTGAGCAGGCCGTAGCCTCCGGCACCGGCGTCGAACACTGTATTGGCATAGGCGGCCATCAGCACGGCCAAGCTCAAGCCAAACACGGCAAAAACGGCTGCCATGACGGCGGGGAAGAAGATGGTGGGCTTGCGCAGGGCATAGCGGACCCCTTCCATGAGCTGGCCCTTGGCGCGTTTGACCGGCGGCATTTTTTTGAGTTCGTCCGTGCGGATCAGGGTCAGCGAGATCACGGTGACGGCGCACGCCACCGCGTTGACGGCAAAGGCCCACCCGCCGCCCACTGCCATGATGAGGACACCGCTGACGGCCGGGCCAATCATGCCGCCCATTTGGAAGATCGAGGAGTTCAGGCTGATGGCGTTGCGGAGTTGGCGCGGACCCACCAGCTCGTTGACGAAGACCTGGCGGGCGGGCTGGTCGGCCACCACCACCAGGCCTAGGACAAAGGCAATGACATAGATGTGCCAGACCTCTAGGCTGCCCGTCAGTGCCAGCACGGCCATGAGGGCCGCCAGTAAGCCCGCGGCGCATTGGCTGATGATCAGGATCAGGCGCTTGGAGTACCGATCGGCCAGGATCCCGCCCAGTGGCATGAGCAGCAGCGAGGGGATGAATTGCATGAAGACTGTGATGCCAACGGCTGTCACCGAGCCGGACAGCTCCAGCACCATCCAGTCCTGGGCCACCCGCTGCATCCACACGGCAATGACTGCCAGCAGGTTGGCGGAAGCAAAAATGCGGTAGTTGCGGATTTTCAGCGAGGAAAATGTTTGACTCCACGGCGGGCGGGCAGTCACTAGGTTGATGGGGGCGGTCAGGGCAGCATGCGGATGTGCTGATGGGGGCGTCAACGCTTTGGTCCTGGGATTTGAGGGTGGTTGGGGTTTACCTTTTTAACCCTAGGCCGCTGCCATTTATGCTGAAAGTATATGATGGCTATAAATACCATTGAGTCTTGTAATAGTTCCGAGTTTTGTCATAGTTCTCTGGGAGTTGCACCATGGCCGACGCCCCCACCTTTGATCCCATTCAGCTCAAGAGCTTTCTGGCCGTTGCCGAAACGCGGAATTTCACCCGGGCCGCGGAACGCCTGGGCATCAGCCAGCCCACCGTTAGCCAGCACGTGCGCAAGCTGGAACTGGCGGCAGGGCGGGTTCTTGTTTCACGCGACACCCGCGAAGTACGCCTGACGGACAACGGCGACGCCATGGCCGGCTTTGCCCGCACCATTTTGGCGGCCAATGACGTTGCCACCCGCTATTTCTCCGGTGCCGCCATGCGTGGCAGGCTGCGCTTTGGCATGGCCGACGACCTCGCCATCACGGGCCTTCCCCGCATTTTGCGTGAGTTCCGCCAGCTGTACCCCCACATCAATTTGGAACTCACTGTGAGCCAGAGCGATCAACTCCACCGCAGGCTAAAAGCCGGCGCACTGGACTTGGTGTTTGTGAAGTGGGTGTCCGGCGCCCAGGAGGGTGATGTGGTCAAACAGGACACCTTTGCCTGGGTGGGCCTGGAGCAAACTGTGCTGGAACCGGGCGCACCGGTGCCCGTTATTGTTTACCCGGCCCCGAGCCTGAGCCGGAAGCTCGCCCTGGACGCCCTGGAAAATGTGGGCCGCACCTGGCAGGTCAGCTGCACCACCAAGCAAATCAGCGGAGTCCTCGCAGCGCTGCGGGCGGGTATTGGCGTTGCTGTCATGCCGACGTCGTTGGTCCCGGAAGACCTCAAGGTCATCACCAAACGCTTTGACCTGCCGCCCGTGGGCGACGTGGATTTCACGCTGATCCGCAATCCGCTGGCCAATACTGATGTGGTGGACGCCCTGACCCAGGCCATTATGGGCCGCAAACTGACACCCGTGGGGCGCCGCTAGCCCGCGTGATTCGGCGCCGGGCCCGGCAGGGCCGCCGGTAAGTAAACTCACAGCGAAGCAGAGCCCAACAGCGGTAGACTGGTGCCGTTATGATGCGAACCATGTTTAAGTCCAAGATCCACCGCGCCACAGTCACCCACGCCGATCTGCACTACGTCGGCTCCGTGACAGTTGATGCGGATCTTCTCGACGCTGCTGACATTCTGCCCGGCGAGATGGTCTCCATTGTGGATATCACCAACGGCTCCCGACTGGAAACGTACACCATTGCCGGTGTTCGCGGCTCCGGAGTCATTGGCATCAACGGCGCAGCGGCCCACTTGGTGGGCGTTGGCGACCTTGTCATTTTGATGACGTACGCGCAAATGTCCACGGCCGAGGCCCGGGACTTTTTGCCGTCCGTGGTGCACGTCGACGCGCAAAATCAGATCGTCCACCTGGGCAGTGACCCGGCCGAGGCCGTCACCGAGGGCCTGCTGCGCCCTGCCATGGCCCAAGCCAGATAGCACTTACTTTCGCTTTTATGCGCTTTAACGGCTTGTGGGGGGGTTCCTGACCGCCCACCAACCATTTACACACCGCTGTGGAAAGCGGACAGGGT